>NC_017942.1 GCF_000306765.2 Haloferax mediterranei ATCC 33500 | reverse complement strand
ACACCACATTTCAAATGAATCTGGCTTAGTTCTTTTCCTTAGTACACCTCCAGAGTGAGAATTCAGATAGAGCAGCGCGTCTTCTCGAGAGACAGGTCAGTCCAAGAAGCCTGAAAACCTAGAGGAGGTGAAAAACAGGGGGACACCGAGTTTCAAATGAATTCACGGACGGGGTACCATTCGATCTACCCACACCGGATTTCAAATGAACTCTCATTATCGTGTGGCTTGTTCACCGGATTCAGAACACACCCACACCACATTTCAGATGAATTCTCGATCCGGTGTAGCACAGCTTCGGAAAACAGTACACACCCACACCGGATTTCAAATGAATTCGAGCAGTCGAAAGGGAAGAGAACTACCCAATCATGATATGGAGACGGATTCTAAAACTGGAGTTGGTAGTGTTTAGAGACGCTGTCGCCAGGGAATCATCTGAAATATGGTGTCTATTTTTGAGTCCAATCGGCAATCAAAAGACGCTTTGGGAGAGTGTTAGAAGTCTGACTTTTGTAGGAGATAGCATATAAAAGTCGATTGGTCCTAGCGGCTTATATCTAAGGACAGCTGTACAAGATGTATTCAACTTTCTTTCTCTACTATACTACTACTACTTTACCTAAATAGTAAAATTTATAATAACATTCGAAAGAAGCTGACTTTCACAAGAACTCATACTCCGAATATTCCCTTACTACGAGCTTCTACCCGGCTAATCCGTCTTATTCGAACTAGGAATCCGGGTCTCTGAGAGGAAATGCCATCCTTCTCTTGGAACCAAATTCATTTGAAATCCGGGGAGGGGGTGTCGTGATACAGAATCGAGCGCATACCCACGTCTTTAGGCGCGGGTCGAGTGAACAATAGCGTACATCTCCACCGACGACGCCACGACTGGATTTCCCACCGTGTACAGCAGTTTTAACAGATCGTAGGAGAATAGTGGGCTCTGGTGAATCACTAGATGGCATCGATTTCGACCATTAGAATTTGGAAAGTGAAGTGGGAAATCGGCGATGATCTATGTCGTTCATAACATCAAGCGTGCCGCAACATAGCTGAACCAACCGCTGTCTGGCGATTTACCAGAGCCAGTGGTTTCAAAAGGACAAGGACCAGAGCATGAAGGTGAGTACTGGCAGGGGCCGAACACGCCCGCAGAAGCCGTCGAAATCGAGTCCATCGAGGCGGGGCAACCGAGTACGAAGATGAGTCCCTGGGTAGCGGGAATTACCTGTCCTTCAGAATCCTGCCTGTTCAGATGTCCTGCTCGCCCATCGGGATGGGGCCGATATCGGTGAAGTGGTCTTCGAAGGCATGTTCGTCTGCATGGTCGTCGAGGAGGTCGGCGTAGTATCCGGCCTCTCCCTTGTCGTCGTTTTCGACCTCACGGAGGAGCCCGGCGATACGGCGGGCGTCGCGAGCGGGTAGAAGTATTTGCTCGACCATACGGCAGGGTTGCCTCCTCGGTGCAACTGCTTTCTGCTGGACGAACGTGTCCTTCGCGACCGCCATCTCGACGGTCGTCATATGGGTAAAACTCTCGACATATATTGGCCCACGCGTCCGATGAGTGGGGAGGAACCGAACAGGCGGCTTAGCGCTCATATCAGAAAGCGATTGTTTGTCAAAATCATACCCAGACTTATTGGAGGAACACAACCTTAGAGGATGGGAGTGTTGCGTGCCTTCTCAGCGACGATTTCAAGCTTGAATCAAACCAGATAGCGAGTTATCTGCATTCTGATTTCGTTTCTCCGGAAACAGTGGGGTGGGAAGTTCGGATAGCAGCGGTTAGACTGACTAGTGCAATCACCAGCGTGTTTTGTGGCGGCTTAGTGAAACGAGTTGCGTTCAATGAAACTGCAGTCACAGTCTGTGCCGATTAGTATTGTATATTCACTGGAATATAACCAGATACACAGGTAATTTATGATGTCGTGATTGTTAATTGGGGACAGACTAATTTGGTGGCAACCTTTTCCTATTAAGTCCCGTGGATACATCTGTTCAGATGCCGTAATTCCCGTGGATGTATTCTGCTATTTGACTGCCTTCTGCCGATTATATCTGAGTACCCATGTTGACAATACGGCCAGAATCTGATTGAGAAATGGGATCAATTGCTTCCATAATCCGTAGGAAGTCAGTTGACTAAGCACTTCTATAGTATTGTTATTATCTCGGAATACTATTCTGAAAAATTGCTAGGTTTATGCATTTAATATATTATATGTCAAGCTGTCTTGTTCTCAGTCTATGACGGCAGTACTGTTGTAACTGTAAACAAAAACCTATTATCAGCTAACAATCATTGTCTACAGCTATATCGCCAAAGAATTCTTTTGAACGGCTCTGGTGAATCGCCACCCGGTTGATTTGGCTATGTTGCGGCACGCTTGATGTTATGAACGACACATTTCAAGACGAGTTCACGAAATTCTCGGTAACTCGACCAACTGCTCGAACTCCTCCGCGATGGCCAGTCGTGGAAACCACAGGAGATGCAACATCTACTCAACGAGGAGTTTAACGTCCAGTACCATCTGGACGATCTCAGTACAGTCTTGCGGAACCTCGGGTTATCTTACTCGATTCTGCATCCGAGACGTCTCTCGCGTCTAAATGACGGTGGACAGTTGACGACGATGTTCGAATGGACGGTGGGGACGGTGAGACGTCGTCGGATTTTTTGATGCGTCACATCCCCAACTATGGGACAATTCGACCAGCCTGTGACACGTCGATCATCCGCATATTGAACGACTGCTGGTTCGGATTGACGAACTAGCGGTCAGATTCCACGCCCCCAACGGTCAAAACGTGGTGAACTTCCCAGAGAATCAGACGAAAGAGTAGATTTTCGAGTGTCTCGAAACGATTCGCGAGCAGAATCCCGCGACACGGATTTGCTGGTCTTGGACAGTACCAAATATACAATCTTATAACAATTCGATGTTTATCATTTACGTCCAATGCCGAATTGATATGCCACGAAGTATGTAATAAACATGGATATGCTAAATAGTGACAAGAAGGTAATTAGGAAATAGAGCAGTTCAACAATTGAGTTTGGTGAGGCAATATTAAAAAATTCTAATAATACTGCAGAGATGGCAAGACCAAGTAGCGAAACAGCCAACAATTCAAACTTACTAGACCATGCACTAGACCGCCCAAGTATGAAGTCTCTTGGAGGGGTATCCATATTATAACGACACTCAGTCAAATGTATTAAAATTAACGCCTATACTCCATCCCATATGATATCACTTACTGATTAGTCCGATATAGCTCTGTTGAAATTCTTCATCGTTAATAATTAGAGCGCTCTTTCCACGGATACTGTTGGGAACCTGCTCTTCAGCAAATCGTTAGACTACGAGAGGCTTTCAACAGATCCTCGCATATAGTTATCCCGTCTCCAGGTTTTCTCATCTCACTAGCTACCCGGTCGTAGTGACCTCCTCTCTGTTTTCGTCGTTGAACTTCTCGGTGTTCAGTTCACCCAACTATAGTAACCGTTAGAACCTTTTGCACAGAGACTCTCGCTGGAGATAATGAAGTATCTCGACGAAATTATCGCTGAGGAATTGTAAGACACAAAACGCCCTCGACAATGTGGACGGAAAGAAGCCGACACAACGGATCTTAGCAGCCATCGTGTACAAGAATGGTGTGACACAGACCGAGCTAGCCGAGTGGTACGGCTCCAGCCGCGGACAATCAACAGTTGGCTCAAGCGACTCGACACAGAGGTGTCGTTTGAGCTGGCTGTGTCTGATGATAAGCGAACCGGAAGAAAACAGAAATGTCAGAAATATATTAAAAATTTGAAGAACCCGTCCACGAACATCCTCAGGAGACCAGGATCGATGCGCCGGTGCAGAGAGCGAAGGATTTAATCCCAATTGAGACGGTCCCCTGTGACAGCGAGTTTGACTCGAAGGCTGTCTATCAGATGCTCTCTCGAACCTCGGTGTGAACATCTAATCCCGAAACTCATCCACGGTGACGAGCGAGAGGCTATCGAGACGATGGACGAAAATGGGCAGGCCGTTGAATCGGTCTCTGTTCACGTCAAGCAGGGCTCGCACGCGATGTTTCTCTACGTGCCCTCAAGGAGAGAGCACGGCAGTCTTTGCGACGAACCTCTCAGTCAGCCCCAAGGAAGCTGAGATGTTCTGTCGTCGGTACAGCCGTCGCTGGCAGATCGAGAACGAGTACAAGAGCATCAAGAACGACTTCCTCGCGAAGACCTCATCCAAGGATTACCGCGTCAGGCTGTTCTACTTCGTGTTCGCAGTGCTTCTCTATAACATCTGGCGGCTCACTGACTTTCTGTTGAAAGCTGCTGCTGACGGGGAGATGGACTACGCACCGATCATAACCGCTGGCGAATGTGCTGAATTGGTCTCTTCGGCGCTGTTTCCACCTGACTAGTTGGGTAGACACACCGGCTTGCCTTTCGTGAGCGGTGGCACTATCTCTGGGAGAGATATTTGGATTGATTTCTGACCATAACAGAGAATTAACCGATTTTGGCCGATTTCCTAGCTCACTTTCCCCGCAATCTGGACTAATTCAGCGGCGAATCAACGCTAAAACTGCCCATCCTCCGAAACTGTGGAACTGTGCTCAATTCTAGATTTTGTATAGCAATATATGATTCATGCTTCAGCAATGGCTCAGAGCACTATTTTACTAATTGCGGTTGTGTACGAGCCACTCCCACATCAGTCATAATGTTAATTCGGTTAAACAATGTCGTAGAACAATGAAAATCACACATTCAGAATCACCCCAGCACAGAGCGAGCGGGTTACTCGCCGGTGAGAAGGCGTGAACCAGCGATCTGACTCCCAGGGTTTGGACAGTGAAAAGAGGACTTCAGACGAGGAACCGAGAGAAAAGCGCTACAAATGGGTCCCAGATGAGCCTTGACGAACTCGTCGGTGTCGAAGTTACCTGCAATACCCTATTTTGACCTCGACTTTGCCAGACAAGTGGGTCTGTTGAAGTTCTCAGTCGCGGATAGTTTGTTGAGGCTGTGCTGCATACAGGGCGCGAATCGGTTAGGGGTGTTCAACGGATCAAGATAGCGAACGCGTTGAGGTTACCCATGAAGGTGTCTTTTGATTTCATAACCTGACAACCAGAAACGGTTTGCGAATGGGATTGATTGTCTAATTTGATGGTCCCTGATGATTCAAAAGATTATCTTGAATTGTCTCGTCGACAGGTCGTTGGCCTCTGCAGCGGAAGCCTTGTTACCGGAGTTCTTGCGGGTTCTATTGTCTCTGAGTCTCTGCCCCTCTCATCAATACTCGACCGTGAATGTAGTTCGTCCCCACTCGTGTACGATGTGAGCGGGTGGCCGACGCCACACTATGATCTCTCACATTCGCGTTGTCCGCCGACGTCAACTTGTCCGGTCAGTCCAAGAAATCTAACCCATTCTTGGAGCGAGAATTCCGCTAATGAGGATCCAATTCCAGTGGTTGCGAACGGAATCGTATATCTCACGGTGGATAGAATCGACACGCAACTAGTTGCGTTGAATCTACCTGACGGGAGTGAATTGTGGAGCGCTAAGACGACGACACCAACTGACTCACCAGTAGCAGGTGGGAATGTCGTCATCATGCCTGCTGAACGCGAATCCGGAGAGGACGTCACTCATGCACTCACAGCCGTAGACGGAACGGTAGAGCGCAGCCTACCATTTACGAATCGACCATTCGTCGCCGACGGTCGACTCCACGTGCTACAATCCGGTCGGTCTAACTCAGGGGAAGACATTGAACGTCTGCAAGCGTATTCAATCAACACTGGAAACCGATGTTGGACACAGAAGATTCAGGGACGGGTAGCTGATCGACCAGCCTATGACGGACAGACCGTCTACTACCCAGTAGTCGACTTTGGTGTCGTGGGGATAGATTCGCAGACGGGTGCAAAAATTTGGCGCGAAGAAGTTCAAAATACACACCCTGACAAAATCAGCGGTACAATCCGAGGGCACCCAATCGTCTCGTCCGGTCGCGTGTTCATCTCGACCTACGATGGACGTCTGATTGCACTCGATAGGCGTGATGGGACTCGGCTCTGGACACGCGCAATTAGACCAGTTATCGTTAACAATGCTGCTCGGTGGTATGATCTTGGTGCGGTGTCTGAAGGAATACTGGTTGTTCGCCAGAGACGGCACGATGACAGTGCTGACCGTCTCGAAGCAATTGATACAAAATCTGGCGATCAGCAGTGGGTGATTGAGCCACCTGGCAATGGCCGATTCTCCCTTCCGACGATTGGCGATAATGTAGTCTATGCAGGCGTCAGTGGTACATTATCAGAATCTGGTGAAGTATCCCAAGGCCTCGGAGTGTTTGATCTCGAGACCGGTTTGCAACAAGCATTCTATCCCGGGCCGAGTGGTGTGAGCAGTGGTCCGGTAATTGCAGATGGGCGTGTAGTCGTTCCACACTTTAATGGTGTTCGTGTACTTGAGTAGTCTTTCCAACCAACCTTCGTGATGAAAGATATACCCTCTGCATGTGTCACGCCGTTCCTATCAAGTCATGAAGATTTCAAATAGTCCGTTTTTTAGCTAACTCAACGGCTATCTCACAGAGAGGGGTCATTTCGAGTGTTCAGCACACTTCCAACGGAAGTACTGTGCGAATGTGGTGGGTCTGTGTGCTTACTGCTCGAGAAAGAGAGAGGTGATTTCGAGTGTTCTACCTACGCCTAGGTACGCTGCTTAATACTTGCTTCATACGCGTTACCCTCTCGGCAATCAACGAAGTTTGATCCCGTGCCCATTATTCCAAGGGAACACTCGAAATTACCCCTCCCACCATCATATATAAACACGAGACACTCGAAACACTCGAACCATTCATTTATACTACTATGTCAGAAAGTTCGGAACATCAATGGGTGGCCTGTTTGAGGACGTCGAAGACGAGATCTACCGTGAGAAGCGTGTACTAAAAGAGGAGTACCAGCCAGACGAGATTCTCGAACGCGATTCCGAGGTTGAAGAATACAAACACGCGCTGACCGACGCGCTCTTCGGTCGCAGCCCCGACAACATCTTCCTGTTCGGGAAGGCGGGTGTCGGAAAAACTGCGGTGACGAACTTCGTGCTCAGTGAACTCCAACGCGAAGCACTTCGTCGCGATACGGCGGACGAAATCCACGTCACGAAGGTCAATTGCAACAACCAGAGTGTCTATTCGGCCGTTCGCCACCTCGTTAACAGTCTCCGCCCCGAGGGCACAGCCTCGTTCCCGAAGAAGGGGCCATCAACGGCAGACGCATTCGAAGAGTTATACACCCAGATGGAACGTCTCGGAGGAACCCACCTGTTTGTCCTCGACGAAATTGACCACTTATCAGACCCCGATCCGCTACTCTACGAGTTCCCACGAGCACGCGCAAACGGGCACATAAACGAGGCCAAAGTCGGCCTTATCGGAATTTCGAACAACTACACATTCCGCAACACACTCTCTGCAAAAGTTAAGTCGACACTCATGGAGCACGAGATCTCGTTTTCAACGTACGATGCTGGCGAGCTCAAAACTATTCTCACCGACCGCGCTCAGCGTGCTTTTGTCGATGGTACATGTGTAGACAGCGCCATTTCAGCGTGTGCTGCCTTCGCCGCGAAAGATGACGGGAGTGCCCGGCAAGCGATTGACCTCCTCCGTGAAGCCGCAGACGCTGCGCAAAAGGCTGGCTCTACGACGGTTACTGCGGAGCACGTCGAAAGAGTCCGGAAACAGGTCAACCGTGGCCAACTCCGTGACAAAATCGATGACCAAACCATGCACGCACAGCTGGTACTCGAGGCCGTTGCCCGCCAACAGTTGGCCGACGACGAGTCGGTGCGGACCAAACGTGTCCAAAAGCGGTACGAACCCGTCGCAGATGCATGGGGCCACGATCACCTGACCTCGTTGAAATCGATTCAGAATCACCTCGATGACCTCCACATGCTCGGGTTCCTCATTCGAACCGACGAGAACAAGGGCCAAACTGGTGGGCGAAGCTACCGATGGGAAGTCGACATGAATCTCAAGACGGTAATTGAAGCTCGCGAAGAGATCGAACACGACGCACAACCACCCGAGTGAGTACAGGTGTGGCTAGGACGGTTGCTCGCTGGCCGTGCGGTAGATTCGATTGACTGTTTGAGTTAGACCACTCCCGCACAAGCCAAAGTATTATTTTGCTGTGAAAAGCAGCAAAGACCAATGAAATTCACCGGCTCGAAACCGTCCCGAAACACGGCAAACGGTCTTTCGGACAGTAAATCGGCATGACAAAGCAGTCCACCAGCCAGCAACCAGACGACGAATCCACGGACTCAAAGACGCGCAGTCGTCGCTATAACTGGTCGCGTATGGACCTCGACGAACTCGTCGACGTCTACTGGCAAGACATCGCACCGAAGCGATATCGCGATGGGTTCGACGAGGACCGCGATGTTCCGACCTACGACTGGCTCACAGAGCACGGATACAGTGGCATCGCGTACGCACTCCGCGAGCATCACGATTTGACGCCCAAGCAGTTTTTCGTCAACTTCGTCGGCCTTGAAGACGAGGCGACTGATGAGTGGGAGTGGAACGTTGATCACGACGCTACTGTGAACGCGCTCGAAGCGTACCTCACGTCGATAGAGACCCGTGGTGGACGAGCAACAAGTACCGTCGAGACCCACCGGACGAGGTTAGCGAAGTGGGTTCGGACGTACCGGGAACTGCACGGGACCGATGCGTTGCTCGAACCGCTGTCTGAGTTAGACCAGCAGCCGCGAGAAATCGAACGGTGTCTGGCCGTCCTCGACGTGTTCGACGAGGAGCTATCGACAGATCGGTCGAAGCTTGAGTACCTGCACGTTGCCAGAGCGTGGTACGCATTCGTGAAGCGCCGGAAGTACGCAAAGTACAATCCACTCTCGGAGGCTGGCGAAGAGTTCGGCTGGGAAGCCAGCGAACCAGACCCACAGGCGTTGTCCGCGTCGCAAGTGCGGCGGATCTACAGTGAGGTAGACTCCCCCGAAGCGGAGTTGCTCGTTGTTGCGCTTGCTGGGTGGGGGTTACGGCCCTCCGAGGTTGCCGCGTTGCACGTCGACCAGGTGGTCTTGGATGCTGAAGACCCACATCTGTCGTTCGGTGATGGAGAGCGGAAGAACGGTCCTGGTGAGGTGACGCTATTGTATGGTGTGGACGTCGTCGCTGACCGGATTGATGCGCTTTCCGACCGTGAGACGTGGAACGGGTATCTGTTCCCCTCTCGGTCGTCGTCGACGGGCCACGTGTCCGTGAGTACAGTTCGGCGTCGGTTCAAACGGCTGGCTGACCGTGCGGGAGTGGTCATCGACGGGGATACGCCGACGCCGAAGATGGGGCGGCGATTCTGGTACTCGGCGTATCAGGAAGCTGTTGGTGAAGTTCTCGAGGGGTTAGAGGGAGTCGCTGAAGACCAGGGGAGTTCATCGACGGAAGTTGTGCTACGGAACTATCTGTCGAGGGAGCAGGAGCGGAGAGCGAGGCGGAGACGGATGGAAGAGAAGTTGGAAACGGCGTTTGACAAGCAGAGATGTGGCACCTGTAACAGCCAGAACAACAGGATTTCTGACCTGTGACAACAGTCGTACTCGTCAACTGTCGGCATTGGCGGCACTGTCTAGTTAGTAATCTCCTCAACCGGTGTTCGTCCATCAAGCGCTTGATGCGGTCGATGGAAGTTGTAGTATTGCACAAATTGTATGAACCACTCGCGGACGCTTCCGTGACTGCCGACCCACGAATTATGGAAGCGGTCGACTCGCATTTTGAGAGTATGAAACCACGTTTCGATGTGGGTTCGCTCAACGTAGTCAAGACGACCGCTCAGTCCTAATCGAGAGAGTGCAGTCTGATAGCTGTAGCCATCAACGAGAAACACAGCATCTGAAAGATCGTGTTTCTCCGAGAGTCGATGGAGAAACGCAGCAGCCGGGTCGGTACCATGTCGTCCAAACAACTCGACATCGAGAATCAGCTTTGTCTCGATGTCTATTGCAGCGTACAACCAAGACCACTCGCCATTGATTTTGACAGCAGTCTCGTCAACCGCAACCCGCTTCGGCTTCGCCTCAGGCGGGTTGTGACCGCTATCAGCCAGCCGATGTACCCAGTCCCAAACAGCTTGGTGAGAGCGTTCAACGCCGAGATGGCGAAGAATCTGTTTTGTTTCTCTAAGTGAACAACCGGTCGCGTGGAACTGGACGGCGAACACCCTGACGGGCGTCCCCAGAACGCTTTGCGTTCTGGTGGGCTGCACGAGAGCAAAGCTCTCGTGAACGTCCCCAGAAATCGGAGATTTCTGGTGTGCGAACGAGACGCTTCGCGTCTCGTCAACGTCGCTGTCCGCTCACGCTCCCAAGTTTCTTCTAAATCCGTCGCAAAGCACTTGCTGAGCAGGTCTGCGAGCATTCTAACCAATTAACTCAACGACCTGCTCGTTCCTCAAACTGGCTTAACTAGACAGTGCCTCGTTACTGTTGCCTATGAATCACAGTTCGAAGACGTGTCGGTATTCGTTTGAGATCGTTCCGCGGGAAGAGTGACGCGCAGTTGCTGGCCATGTTTGAGATGGTTCGGTGGGTCCTCAAGGCGAAGCAAGACCATGCCATCGCCAGCATCGATCACGCGAGCATCCACCCCCTGGTCAGTCACTGCAGCCTCGATTCGATCAAGACGCGCAGCAATCTTTTCGAGCGTGGCTCCGTCGGAATCACCGCTTGTGGCCGACTCAGCGTCTGACACACTGTTGGAACTCGCATGACCAGTTGGCTGTGGGTGACCGTCTGTCGAATTTAGGCGCGGTGATAAGTCGGCGGCCAGTGGTTGGTCTGTCTGTCCGACCGAGAGCCGTGAACGAAGGGCTGATAGGTCGAGCCCTTCTGCACTGAGGTCAACTTCATCAACCCGTGTGACGGATGGCAATGGAATCTCTCGGTTCACACTCGACTCGCCAAACTGACTACCGATTGTATTCGTTCCAGACAGGACCCGACGTGTCGTCACCTCCGTCACCCACGGTGGGGGTGTCCAGCCTGTCTCATCTAAGAGTGTGTAACAGTCAGTGGTGTCTGTCGCCCAGACATAACTGGCGTACTTATCCTTGTACTGATTCGCAGCGGCCCCTTGCTGGTGGGTAATGACCACGTGGGTTGGTGAGAGCGTCTCAACGACGTTGTCGATCGTTTGTGACGAGGGGTGGTTGCTGAGAGCGAACTCATGCGTCGTACACGTAGTGCTCGTCACGGGAGAGTGGCCACCGCTGATGAGTTGGACCAGAGTTGCACCAGGGTCGTCAGTAATCGCCGCAAAGAGCCGCTCGGCACTTCCGTCAACCGGAACCTCCGGTCCTGCAATCGTCACGCTTTCGGGCTGTACCACCTCCGATGGGGCAGTAAACTCGGGAACTGATGTGACGTTCGGGATTGTGTACTCGAGTGCGTTGTAGAGTGTTGCAACGTGTCCAGCGAGCGTGATTGGGAGTCGCCTGTCCCATCGGTCGGCGAGATGACCAAGAAGATACGCAAGGTGCAGTCCGGTCAGCCCACTGGCTGTCGCCAAGACAGTCGAGCCAGCCCAAACGCGCTCACAGATCGTCCCGACAGCATCGGTGAGTGTTGCTTCGAATCCCTCGCTTGTGGCCGCGGTCAAAATGAGGGTGTCGACATCAACAGGGAGGTCAAGGTCGAGCCCGGGATACCCAGCAACGCGCCGGGTGGTGAAATCACCAGTCACGAGAATTGTGCGCCGTTCGTCATCGGCAGTTGCCTCAAAGAGAAACCCTGCGGCACCGGGTGTGTGGCCCGCTGGGACGGGATGAACACGGAGCCCAGCGACGATTTGCGTCCACCCCTCGATCGATTCGAGTTGTTCGAGTACGTCATCGGTTTTTGAGAGTTCGTAGTGCTCGGCACCAACTGCCAAGACATCTTCCAGTATGGTTGCGGTATCGGCAGCCGCATAGACTGGCGCACCGTGCAACAGATTGTCGCCGAGTGATTGGTAGTGATCGAGGTGCGCGTGCGTGAGACAGATCGCGGTGAGATATTCGTTGGCGTCCTCGTCGAGCAACGTATCGACCGACACACCCTGCCCAGCGTCGATGAGTACAGAGACCGTTTGGTCAGCGAGCAACCCATCGAATCGTAGGAGCAGGGATTCGCGCCCGGAACGTGGGTTTGCGTGCTGGAACTGGATCTCCATCGTTATAATCTACGCTACCACGTGGGAATATCCATCGCTCTATTGACAGGGAAACAAGACCAACAAATTAGTAGCCAGACCACTACCAACGAGTTCAGCACTATCTCACCCTCCACTGAAGGCTGCTTGACTAGTAGGGAACGACAACAATTTCAGAACGAACCGACGAGCCCGATGATGAGTGGGCGAGTTGGGTTCTCGGAAGGTTGAGCTGTCCCTGAAGAGTGTTATTGGGCCAGAAACGACTGATGTAGAATTTACTCTTGGAGCGCCACTCACACCAGTATGTCCAACAGCGAGTCCCCAGATGGCCCGCCGTCTCTCGAGGACGCGTTTCGTGGCAACGACGCTGAGCAACCATCTACGGGACGGTCCCCAGACTCGCGAGCCAGCGACACCATTGACGCCGCTGAAACAAGTGACGAACGGACAATCGACGACGTGTACAGTGATCTCGGTGCCTAGGCGACCACCCGCGAAGAGCGAACACGCTACGAACGTGCCCACCAACAACGCACCAGTACTGACCGCCAAGAAATATGACTACGGCGAGTGACGCTGCACAGAAGAAACGACTATTGGCTAGCGTGAGAGAGTCGCGAATGTGACTGACGACGTCGCGTATCCTTCGGTCGAGCTCATTCTCGATCTCCACGAGCAGATCGTTGACGAGGGCGACGCCACAGAACCCGGGGTTCGGTCGGAAGACGCAATCGAATCTGCAGTACAGTACGTCTCTGAAGGATACTTTGGGGAGGTTCCACAGACACTACATGAAAAAGCGGTGCATCTAATGCGTCTTCTCGTTGCAGATCATCCCTTCGTCGACGGGAACAAGCGGACTGCACTCCGAACAGTGGTTGTCTTCTACATGCTGAATGGACGCACGTTCGACTATGGCGACGAAATTCGGGCCTTACTGCACCGCTTTGCGACCGATGAAGCCGCAGTCGACACCGAGACCGCAGTAATCTACTTCCGAGCGTGTGCTCGTCGCAACTGATAAAGGGACACAATGAGTACGTTTGATACAGAGATGGCGTCCAGCACCGATTCCTCGGCGACGGTCGACGAAGAAGTCCGCCGGTTGTACGAGCGGTATCAGGCGGCCGAGAGCGACGCTGAACGCCACCAGATCGCCCTCGAGATGGGGGAACTTGACGGACGCCGCCACGCGGAGATCTACGCCGCGCTCGAAGACGAGTGAGCCACTAGAATTTTTCGCACACCCGTCGGTATCGACGGCTGTTTTGAGTCCGCGAAACCCCATCGACCGACCACCAATCAAGAAGACGGTGAGTGAGTTGTCCAGCTGCCGGCCGATGCGCTCGAGTTCCGACCGGATGTCTGCGCTATCGAATCGTACCCTCATGACGTCACCCCGTACTCCTCAGCCAGTTCCTGGAAGTCCTCCCACTCGGGAAGTCGAGACGTCCGCTGGGCACCGCTGGTGTCGAGATACGTGCAGAGGTCGTCGACGACGTCGTCGACGCAGCACGCGTTGAACAATCGAGAGTCGCGAATGCGTACAGACCCTGAATACAGAACTTGGGCTGCCGACTCAGCCGGTTCGCCCGAGTGAATTTATCCCCCTCTCGCGTCAGAACTCGATGTTCCAACGTACATCCGACAGCGGGCTCGGAGGTTGGCTGAACAGTCAGAATCGTCAGGAGCCGCGTCGGGTATCACTCCACCAGGATTCGCAGCGGCCTGTCTCTACAAAGCGGGGCAAGAACACGGCCAGTGGGTAACGCAAAGCGACGTCGCGGCGACAGGGAACGTCACACCAACCACAGTCCGGACGCATCACGAGACGTTAGAGGAGCATGTAGCCTGACAATGCTCGCCTACAAGCACCGGAGTTAGATAATTTCCCCAGAAAACTATTTGTTCCTAGACTGCGTAGCATCCAGTATGACCGAGACGTGGGACGACGTCAACGAGCAGGTCAAGGCGGACTGGAAAGACGACACTACTCCGTTCGAGCGAGTGTACGAAATCGTCGAACAAACCCACGATGGGCAATCGGCAGCCGAGATTGCCGAGCGGGCCCTCGTGAGCGAGCCGACGGCGCGTCGCCACTGCAAGTCGCTCGTGAACACCGGGTTCGCGGAGACGGAACATGATGGCCAAACAACGCTGTACAAGCGCAACAGCGACCGGGTGTTGATGTCGCGGATCCGCGAGCTGCGTGAGGAAGTTACTCGACCCGAGTTGCTCGACAGCATCCAGGAGATGAAGGCCGAGATCCGGCGCTACGAGGACCGCTACGACGTGGTGTCACCGGAGGAACTCGTCCAGCAACTCGACGCCGGCGAGACGGACGGCTGGGACGACCTCACCGCGTGGCGCACGACGCGGCAGAATCTCGCCGTCGCCCAAGCCGCGCTCGCTTACGACGAGGCCAGCCACCAGCTCGCTGTATGAACGGTAACGACCGCGCCGGCGAGTTCGGGCCGATCTATCTTCCGGCACTCCAGCGGATTCGTGACCTCTGGCTCGAACTTGAGCCGCTCGTCGACGAAACGGCGTATGATGATGTCGTCGCCCCTACGGAACTGCAGATCAGTCTCAGCGATGGATTGGGCGACGCCGAGAACGCTCGGCTCGATATCCAGTGGAGCGAACTGGGGATGTATTCGTTCCACTACGTCGATAGCAACGACGTCAACTGGCGCTTCGATCGCCACCCGAATACACACTCCCCCGAGATCCATTTCCACCCGCCGTCCGAGGCCGCGACGATGGACGCGGAACCGTCCTGTATCGACGTAACTGAGGTGTCACTCGTGACGCGTGCCGTCCATGTGATGTGGCGGGCAGCGTACGAGGATGATGCACTGGATCGGCTGAATAGTGCGTCAAACCCACCATAAGGATGGATGTAACCGAGGACGCAGTCTGGGACATCTGTACGGACGCAGTCTTCGAACGCGGCGAACAATACCTTGCTGATGGGCGTATCCACGGGATTCACCGCGCCGCCAGCACCGTCACCGCCGTCGTGAGCGGCAGCCGTCAGTACGATGTCCGTGTTGATGTCGTCATCGACGGGTTTGCCCCGTGGTGCGACTGTCCGTACGACGGGCCGGGAGCATGCAAGCACGTCGTCGCCGTGTTACTTCGGTGTGTCGACGACCCACCGGCAGACGAAGGCGAGCGACTCGACACCGCACTCAATAGTGCCGACGCCGACCAACTCCGCGCGTTCCTGCGTGACGAACTCGCGACCAATACGGATCTCCGTGATCGGTTTCTCGCCCGCGTTGGCGAGCCGACGAGCCAGTCGGTCGACGAGCATCGCACCGCGATCGACCGGCGGTTCGAAGAAACGAACCCTGAGTACCCCGTCGTCCTAGAGCCCATCGACTTCACGCAGTGGTTCGATCTCGCGAGCGAGTACCGCGAGCAGGAGCGGGACGCGTCGGCGGCGACCGTCTACCGGGCACTCGTTGAGTCGCTCGACGACAACATGGAGCGCGTCGACGGCGCGTACGACCACTTCTCGCGTGCGTTCAGTCGGGCACTCGACGGGTATGTCGACTGTGTCACGACCGCAGAACGGGACGCTGATGCAATCACTGACGCCGTCGCATTCCTCGACGAGCGGGCGACATCGGGAACGCCGCTCCTCGCGGAACATTTCGAGAAGGCCGCGGTCGAGCTTCGAGAGAAGCTGGGCGAGCAGTCCGACGAATAGCTGTGTCGCCCTATGACGCCCGCAGGTTCGACGACCGCGAAAATTAGTTTGTGTCGCGGTCAGCCACATCGATCATCTGTTCGCGGGGGGCTTCGACATCCGAGTAGAGCGCCAACGCGTGCTTGATGAGTCGGCGGTCTTCCTGGTACTCCTCCCAACGTCCAATAACGTCGCGGCGTTCGCGAAGCTCGCCACTTGCGAGGTCGCCGTCGGCGAGCGACTGTTCGAAATCCTCCCATGTCTCGACGTCGTAGGTCGCCTGCCACTCCTCGATCTCCTCGGCTATCGCGACCAATTCGTTCCGCAACTCCTCGCGCGTGTTCTCCTCGATGAGCGTGCAGATTTCCTCGAAGAGCAGTCGCGTGTAGTCCGGCTGGTAGCGCATCGTCTCGCCGGCCTCGACGCGGCGCAGCTGGCCCTGGTCGACGAGCGCCTGGTGCTCCTCGTTGGTCGTGCTCCAGGCGGCGCGGCCTGCTTGCCGATCCAGTTAACCGACCGGGGTTCGGGAAGCGTCTCGGCGACCGCCCGAATTCGTTCGCGGGCGCTCATCGACTCGGTCCACGACTGGACGCCATTCCGTGGGGATTCGGACATGCTTGGCACCTCTAGATCTGACTGCGATATGGGAGCGTCGTCACATCGAACGCATCGTAATGCCGGTCGTAGGTGAGGATGTGATCGACCTCCAATTCGACCATGTGTGCGGCGACGACGAAGTCGGTGAATGAGGCATCCAGGTCGGTCCACTCGACGAACATCGTTTTGGCGGCATCGAAGACGTCCGCGGAGACGCCTTCGAACTGATAGAGCGTGCTCTCGTCGAGTGTCGTCAGGAACGACGCTGCGTTCCGCATCGAGGCCTGCTTTTTCAGCCGCGTGGCCGTCTCGTCGACGATGTAATCGTTGACGATAAGTCGACGATAGGGGAGGTCGCCGTCGCCCGCGCCGTCGAGGAGGCTGGCTCGAACGCCCGCCAACAGGCCGAGCGCAAGCTCCGCTGGCCGGTCACGCGCGTCGTGATCGACACCGACAGCGACGACGTTACCGATGCCATCGAGGACCACACCGGCCTCGTCGCCGACCGGCTCAACGCCCGTACCGTCGAGATCGTCGGCGGCGGCGACGCCTGGGGCGAACTGGCCTACTCCGCGGAAGCCGACATGAGCGAACTCGCCCCGGCCTTCGGGGACGACGCCGGACGCGTGATGAACGCACTCAACGAGGCCCGCGTCGATGAGGGCAGCCTCGAAACGCTGGAAGCGGCCGTCTCGGACGCGCTCAGCGAGCCGATCGAGCTCACCGACGAGATGGTGTCGTTCCGCCGGGAGACCCCCGAGGGCGTCGCGAGCACCGAGTTCGAGGCACTCGGCGGCCACGGCGTCGTCTACGTCGACATCACGCTGACCGAGGACATCGAGAGCGAAGGGTACGCACGCGAGGTCATCCGCCGCGTCCAGGAGATGCGCAAGGATCTGGAACTGGACCTCGAAGAGCGGATCCGGCTGGATCTAGCGGTGGCTGACGACCGCATCGACGACCTCGTCCGAGCACACGAGACACTCATCGCCGAGGAAGTTCGTGCCGACGCATTCGCGACCGTCGACGAAGGCCACCGCAAGCCCTGGGACCTCGAAGGCGTCGAGATGGAGATATCGGTCGAGGCGATCGCCGCGGCCGATGCGAGCGACGAGCACAGCATGCGATCGTCGAGAGCGTTCTGCCCTCGTCGCCTGCGAAGACGAACGGCTCGGAGAGTCAGCGGTGAGAGATCGTCTGGAGTAGCTGTCGGTCGGGACATGGTGGAGGGTGCGTCAGCGGTCGTGGGCAGCTATCGAGGCGTCGTCTAGGAGTCGGTGGCGATACGCAGGGAGTAGGCGATCAGGAGGAGCCCGCCGAACTGGAGGAGGCGGACGATCAGCCGGAACACGTTCTGGTAGCGGATCGGGACGATGCGGAACGTGAGGAGCCCTTGTCCAGCCAGCGCCAGGACGTACGTCACGCCGAAGAGCAGGATCATCCCGATCGAGAGATATCGCATCGACGGGTCGTCGTTGCGTCGGAGTCCGCGATAGGCCTGACCGCCGATGTAGAGGCCAACGAGGGCGGAGCCGGTCGCCGCCACCCCGGCCACAAGACCGACAATGCCGGTGAAGTCGGTAAGCGCGCTGAAGACGTTCATCTCAGAGCTGTCCCCACATCCGCGAGAGCTCGTCGGCCGGGTCGCTCTCCGTCCGGTCAATCGTCCAGTCCAGTTCGCCGTCGCGGATCGTCAGCTCGAACCGATCGAGCGTCGAGACGTACACCGTCTCGTGGTGCCCGTCGCGGCGCGGTCGCGTTCGCTCGATAAGCAGATCACAGTCACAGAGTTCGTCGACCCGTCGATAGATCGACGACACCGAGAGATCACAGCGCTCGCCGAGTTCCTTGGCCGACAGCGGTTCCCCACTCGTCGCGACGAGGATCGACCGAACGTGCTCGTCGTCCAGCAAGGCGACGATATCGGCAACGTCTGGGTCCTCGTCCACAGGATCGTCTGACATACGTGGAACAAGTATTTTGTCCTCGGCTGTCCGAGGGCGTGCCGCTTGCGAGGGTGTGAGACGAGGCGCGATCGTGGCGCTCATCGGTCGTCCTCCAGTGGCAGCGTGAATAGCATTCGGAAGCTAACGTCGTCCAGCGGACCGTACACCACGCTGATTCCCTCTGCGGTGGGCTCGTCGCTCAGGTCGACGGTCGTCTCGTCACCGGCACTCACGGTGTGCTGGTCGGGCCAGAGCGGTTTCTTCTCGACCTCTCGCCTGTCCTCGGGCGTGTCGATGTCGTAGCAGATCAGATCCGAATCGGCCGACTCACCGGCCTCGTGACGAAGGGTGACGGTTCGAGTCGCGGGATCGAAGCGTCCACCCCACGTGATCTGAGGCGGGTCGTCCATCGGATCACGCTCGCGACCCGGCCGGGTCGGTACCCGAGCAGTGACCGTCGCGAAGTGGCCGTCGTCCTTGATGTCGATAGTTTTTGCCTCCTTCGTGAGTTCGTGTTGCTGCTGTTCGAGGGCACGCTGCATCTGATCTTCGGAGCCTGCGCTGGCGTTTTCGTACCATTCGATCAACAGCTGGTAGGCGACACCGTCGTCGATCCGAAACGCGTCGGCACCGAGTTCGGCAATGCCGGAGTTGAGTCCCGGATGGGAGCCGCCGATGTACAGCAGTCGGCTCGCGCCGACCGCGTCGGTGACCGCCGTGAACGCCTCACTCGCTTCGTGGTACTGGCGACTGTGGCCGTGTCCGGCGTCGATCGTCGCCTCGATGTCGGGGTCGTCGTGTCTGTACGCACTCGCCCACACGATGACACCGTCGCGTATTGCAGCCCGTCTGCGCACGTCCGAACGGGAGTACACGTCGTAGCCGCGATACGAGCCGTCCGGCTCGTAGCCGGTGTCCGCGAGCGTCGACGCCACGTCGTCGGCCGTGAAATCCGCCTCGATCACCGTGGCGAGGTTCGTACGCGTGAGGCTGTCGTAGTTCTCGTAGCCGATCCCGAAGTGGTCCAGTTCCATCTTGAGGAACCCTCGTCTGGCGACGAACTCCTCTGGAACGGGGCCGTCGAATGGACCGGGTTCGGCGTAGGTGACGATCCAGCCCTCGTCAGTTTCGCTATCCCGCTCTGCTGGGACCCAGCGACGGTACTTCGGTGGACCGGCGTCGGGAACATCGACGTTTCCGTACCGGAGCTTGCTGCTGAGCGGTGGTAAGTTGCCAGTGCAACCACTCAGAGCAGTAGACACACCGATCGCGACGGCCGTCGCGCCGCCGTTGAGAAACGAGCGACGTGTCGGCCGGGAGGCGTCATCTGGTGGAACCATTGTGGCATGTACTCGATGACAGCCAGCCACCTTTATATCGGGTTGTCGACCGCGTACTGGCAAACATCGACGAAGGATTTATATACAGAATCGATCAGTCACTCGCCGAGACGGCCATCACGAAGTGTGTCATCCGCGACAACGAGATGCATGACGGGCAGACAGCGCCCCAGAATCACTCGGTGCGTTCGGGCACGTAGCTGAACAGTCGCATTCCGGGGTCGTCTTTCGGCCCCCAGCGCACGTCGACGCCGTCGGCGTCTGGACGGTCGCTCATCTCGACGGTCGTCTCGTCGCCCGGTCCGACAGTGTCTCGATCCGGCCAGAGCGGCTGGTTCTCGATCCGGTTGACCGCGTCGACGGGCACGAGATCGTACCACAGGCGGTCGGCGTCGAGTTCGGGACCAAGCTCGTAGCGGAGCGTGACTGTACTGGTCTCCGCGTCGAAGGCCACGCCCCACGTGATCTGGGGCGGATCGGGGACGAAGTCGCGGGGCTCGTCCGGTTGCAGCGGAACGCGAGCGCCGGCCGTCGCCAGCCGGCCGTCGACGCCGATGTCGATGGTGTCGGCCGCCGCCATACCGGTGTAGTGCTCGTCTTCGATGGCGCTTTTCATCCGCTCGCCGGGCTGTTCGACCGTCTCCGGATACTGTTCGAACAGGACGTGGTACGCCGCGTCCTCGTCGACTCGAAACGCGTCGGCACCGAGGGCAGCGACGGTCGGATTGAGACTCGGATGGTTGCCGATCGACAGCAGTCGGCTGGCACCGACCGCGTCGGTGACCGCTTCGAACGTGGGATCGACCTCGTGATACCGCTCAGTGTGTCCGTCTCCGGCGTCGATCGTCGCCTCCAGGTCCGGCGTCCTGTGGAGCGACGCGCTCGTCGAGACGACCACGCCGTCCCGGACGGCCACTCGGCGCGGGATGTCCGAGCGAGCGTACAGATCGTAGTTGCGGTACGTGCCGTCGGGCTCGTAGCCACTGTCTGTGAGGGCGGACCGAACCGTATCAGCCGAGAACGTCCCCTCTCGCACAGTGGCGAGGTTCGTACGCGTGAGGCTGTCGTAGTTCTCGTACCCGACCCCGAGGTACTCCAGGTCTCTGCGCTGGGCGGCCCGGCGGGAGACCAACTCCTCGGGGACGGGGCCGTCGAACGGTCCGGGCTCGACATAGGTGAGGAACCAGTCTTCGTTCGTGTCGCTGTCCCACCCTGCGGGGAGCCAGCGGCGGTACTCCGGCGGGCCGGGGTCGGGGATATCGACGCGGCCGTACTGGGGCTTGTCGCCGAGTGGCGGGAGACCGCTACAGCCACTGAGGCCGGTTGTCAGCCCGATCGCGACGGCCGTCGCGCCGCGGTGGAGCACCGAGCGACGCGTCGGTTGGGAGGTGTCGTCTGGTGGAACCATCGTGGTACGTAATCGATGACAGCCGGCCACCTTTATACCGGGTCGTCGACCGCACGCCGGCAAACATCGGCGAAGGGTTTATATACCGTCTGAGAAGCAGCCAACGAGAGCTAATACGGTATTCCCCCGTTGCATATGAACGAGCAATAGAAACCCGAACAGCAGACTGAAGCCCATGAGGAGCGACCGACTCTTCAGATCAGGAAGAGAGGTGGTCATTAGATAAACGCCCTGTCGATAATCAATGCGCACACCTAATTAACGGTCAATTCTCTATCGAAGTACGAAGCAAACATCGGCAGCATTCTGCATTTGTCCCCTGTATTCAGCAAACCGGTTGTGTGAGTTGGGAGGGTTTCACCAGAGCCACTCCCCTCAGAATGTCGAAAATTATACTGCAGACTAGAATCAGGTGCTCTGTTGAATAGCGATCTATTCAGCCGATATCACGGGTTTAGAAGGATGAATCCGAGGAATTGCTCTCGTTTCCCTGCATTGTCTGCGGATTTACCTTGACACGTCCTACCGCATGACGATTGACCTGCTGAAGGAGATGCCACAAATAACCGGGGAGATCGGCCGCGTTGAGGCCGATCTCCCCTCGGCATCCACGTTGTGTAAAGCGTTCGACCGGATCAGTATGAGCGTTTGCCGAGTGCTGCTGCGCCAGTCGGCGCAGCTGCACGACCCCTCGAAACATGGTGCAATCGACGCTACATTCTACGAACGCTCGGCTGCGAGCCGCCACTACTGCCAGCGGACGAGTTACCGCGTGCAGAAGTCAAGGTTACGAAACTCGTCGATACAGACTCTCAAGCCATCCTTGACGTTCACTGCTCAACGAATCGGGAAGGGAGCGACGCCGACCTCTGTGAGCAGATCGCCCGTCGGAACGCGGGCGATCTGCGGTCTCTTGCTGCCGACAAGGGATACGACAAGAAATCGCTCCGCGAATCCCTTCGTAACCTCGGGATTCGCCCGCTCATCAAACATCGCATCTTTGCACCCTATGATTACGCGCACAACGCCAGAATCGACGAACAGCGCTACAATCAGCGCTCTATGACAGAAACCGTGAACTCGGCTGTCAAGCGCTCGCTCGGCTTCGCCGTGCGAGCGCGTTCGTGGTTCCGTGAGTTCCGAGAAATCGCGCTGATGTGTGTCGTCTATAACATCAAGCGGGCTGTGAAACAGTGAATTCAACCGCTGTATGGCGATTCAACACAGCCGTACCAACCGATTGGGATCACGCGTCGGTCGTCGCCCTCGTGGAGTGTACTCTCGTCGAGGTCACGCACGAGGCCGTGGGCGCCGTCTTCATCGCCCACCAGGTCGGGCGGTCGACGCGGACGCAGTACGTCGCCGCCGGCGACGTCGGCGAGCAGTTCCAGAAGTGGCACTTCGACGACCGGTTGGGCTGGCACGAGACCACCGCCCCTCGACGGATGGCTCGCGACGAGTTCATCACCCAATTCACGCGGTCGCCCTCAACGTCAACGGAGCGGGCGGGTGAGGGAGTAGCTAGCGAACCAGACATCTTCGTCGTGAAACCAGTCCGAGAGCTCCGAACGCCGTAGCGGATAGTTTTAACCAATATTCCGAATCGATACCGACACAGTGTTGGTTAACGTTGGGGCTGAATCCACTCCCTCGCCCCCACCCACCGCCCTGTACCTCGAGTGAGTGTATCTTGGCGGCCGGTCGGCTCGAACGGCCGTCGTGACGGGTTTTATCAGCCCGCTACTCCTCGAGAGCGAGTATGGTCGTCGTCGAGGAGTTCACCAAACTGAGCGAGCGCCGCACCCAAACCTCGTCCGAGGCGTTTCCGGACGATGCGCTGGCGTCGATTCAGGCGGCCGTCGAGGCCGTCCCAGCAAGTGTCTTCGACGGCTCGACGAAACACACGGAGGTCGGCGGGTTCGATGCTACGATCGCCGACGGGCTCTCGCAGTACGAGTATGAGGGGGACGCCGCCGGCGGCTACAACCCGAACTGCAAGCTCTGGTCGCATCAGGGGTTTCACTACAGCGTCGACCTCTACGACGCCGACGCCCGCATCGCCATCGAGATCGAGAAGAGCGAGCGGAAGAACGTCAGCGACGACCTGCTCAAGTTCCAGAAGGGGTACCGCACCCAGAAGGACGGTCGGCCGAAGATCGAATTCGGCTGTCTGGTGGTGCCGGTGAACTACCTTGGCCGGCATAACCTCTACCAGCACAGACTGACCAAGCTCGACTTCATGAAGGGTGTCTTGTTCATCGACGACGTCGCCGTCATCGGCTATCGCGATCCGTGACCGGACTAGACGCTGTCCATCCCGACTGTTTACTGTTGTATGCCTTCACTCTGTCAGTTCAACGCCGTTTTCCACCGAATTACGTACGTGATCGAGGTAACCCAGAACGCGGCGAGGAAGACATACATCGCGTCGCCACCAGGGTTGATCGAGTCAGTAAACGCCCCAGAGAGAGCGTATGCGAGGACAGCGACGAGAACAGGCGCCCCAATGTACGCGGCGGTATGCGGCTCCCAAGCCGTATCTGTCTGGCTCGCGCGTTTTGCGTGAAGATACATCGCAACACCGGTCAGCGGTGTGAGTACCAAGATGAGACCGAACAAGCCGAATACAGTTGCGAAGAAGGCCGCTCCCTCATGTGGCCCGAGAAAGACTCCCCCGATGACGAGCGGCGCGAACACCACGTACCCGACGATGACGATTGGCCATCCACCGGGGAGTTCGACCTGTGAGCTGAACCGCTCGACGAGCGCCGGCGTCAGCGGATATCGCCACGCGTCACCGAATATTGCTTTGCCCGTCGCGATGAATCCGACAAGGAACGTACAGGTCGTAATGATCATCCAGACGAGGAACAACGCCGAGATGACGAAACTACCCCCGGCGGCGATGGGTGCGGAAAGCGGAACCCCATTGGTGATGCCCTGGCCAGTGAGTTCGGCATAAGTGAATGCGGAGCCAAACGTCAGCACTGTCAGTGCTAGCACGGCAAGATGCCAGTCGAGTGCGTTGCGAGCGTTCCGTTTGGTGAACTCGTTGGTCGCGACGAGATACACTATTCCGGCGCCGACGACGCCAGTTGGGATCGACAGCAGGTGAACGAGAATGCCGCCGATCGATCGTTCGTTGAGCAGTTCGGGACCAGGTGCGATGGATGTGGATGCTGATGTCATTGGGCTGTGGAGGGTCGTGTGGTGGGCGATGCGATGTTATTGCGTGATTTCAGATTACGTCGATGGGAGGAGGTTCAACGGGCTGTATCGGTCGCGGACCCAGCGGGCGAGTCGCTCTACGAGGAACAACGCCAGGCTGATCACCAGCAGCTCAGCTGCGGTGTCCCACAGCACGATATCGCTCTGCGTACTGCTTACATCAGCACCGACGATTGTGAGAACACCACCGAGAGCGAACAGCACCAAACTCAACTGAAGTCCAGCGAGCACGAGCGTGCGGATCCCTGCTGTGTCCGATAGCGTGAGGAATGCACGAGTGGAGAGCCGGTCCAGCGGGGTATCTGTGTGTAGCGCGCGTTTTCCCTCCGGTGAGAGCGGCCAGTCCGATTCTGGATGGTTAATGTAGTACAGGGTGATCGAGTCGGGGTACGTCTCTGTGGCCACGACATCGATCGTCTGTAACTCCTGTAACCGGTTTCGGACCGTTGCCCTGCTCACTTCGGGCTTGATACGTGCGTGCAGTTGTCGAAGGGAGAAGAACGGTCGATCTGACTCGATCATCGTCTTGACGACGTGCTCTTGGGAGAGCGTGTTGTCGAGGTTCCGATCGATCCGTTCATCGATCCATGACGGAAGCGCGGACACGGTACCACCCCCTTGTTGACGGGGATTATTAAATCGAGACGGGTTTTTTGCCCCCACGAACCGCCATTTCACGGCCATGAAACGGATTCGTTATCAAAGTCTGGTCGGCCACGACGCCGACGCGGAGGGCGAGTGATGCAGCAAATGCTCACTGGCTGTGCGTCCTGCGACGCGCCGCCTGGTACCGAGACTGGCAAGGCCCATACCTGGTGGCAGGACGAACGGGTCACCCACCCGATCTGCGTCGACTGCGCGACCCAGTCGAATCCCGATCCCGACGACCGTGACCACCACGCCTGCGATAGTTGTGTCTCGTCGTCGATGCGCTTGCAGCCCTCACACGATTCCGTGTCGAAATCGGCCACCTAGAAGGCCCACTACAGCTGTGTGCGAGATGTTGTCCCGGCGGCCCAGCAACGTACTGGACACGCGATCTTGAGGAGCATATCGTCGCGACGCCGGTAGGGTGACCCAATCCACCTCTCTATGCACGGAAACACTCTAACCAACGTAACAAACACACCAAACAACTATGTTCCAACAGTCCCAACACTAGTCTATGTCGAGCGGTACCATCGATATCGACGAGTTCGAGAACGCTGACGCCGACGAATTCGAGGACCGGAATGATACCGAGCGGATTGTGCTGTTCCTCGACAAGAATAACGACAGGGCGTGGAAGGCGGCAACGATCGCCGAGCACCTCGGGCTGGATACAGACGCGGTCAGTGCGATTCTCTCGCGATTGAAGGAGCGCGGTCTCGTGCGGCACAAGCGCCCGTACTGGGCGATCACGGACGACGAGGAACGGCTCCAATCTGCCTACCGGCTACACCGACACTACGAGACTGCAGACGAACAATACGGTGAGGAGCGTCTTGAGGAACTCCAGACCGACGAGATGGAAGAAGTACAGTGACTGCGTTCGAGGACTTGGAACGTGGCGACATCGTCTGGGCGAGTGACCCACTCTCGGATAAAGGTCGCCCGATGCTCATTCTGGGAGCGCCTCAACTCCCGAACCATGGTACTCAACTCATCACGGTCCTGCTCTCCACGAAGACCTACCATGAGGAGGCACTTACACTCCGGGACGACGACTACGCGGGCGACCCACTCGGGAAACGAAGTCACGTCCTCCCGTGGTCGCTCGCGACCCTCAACAGTGCTGCGGACGTAGAGCACTATCTGACCTCTCTCGTCGACGAACGAACTGAGGATGTGGCGAGCCAGTTGATCGACTACATATCGTCTTGAGGTGACTGCTCGTTGCGGAGCACCCATACGTCGACGGAAACAAACGAACAGCGCTCCGAACGGTGGTCGTTTTCTATATGCTGAACGGGTACACGTTCGAGTACGGTGATGGAATTCGGGCTCTTTTGCACTGCTTCGCAACTGACGAAGCCGCGGTCGACACAGAGACTGCAGTCATCTACTTCCAGGCCTGTGCTCGTCGCAACCGATAAAGGGACACACAGAGTATGTACACGAGAATAATGGCGTCCAGCACCGATTCCTCGTCGGCGGTCGACGACGAGGTCCGCCAGCTCTACGAGCGGTATCAGGCGGCCGAGAGCGACGCCGAACGTCGCGAGATCGCCCTCGAGATGGGGAAGCTTGACGGACGCCGCCACGCGGAGATCTATGCAGCACTCGAAGACGAATAATTCGCCATGATTACTCAGCGCTTCCGTGGCTATCGACGGAGCGGCCCGTATATGTCAATGATCTTGGAGAGGAGGACTACGATGCTGAACTCAAACGAGTTTGAAGACGATCAGCGCCAGAATATAAACGAGATAGCCGATGCTGACGAAACCGAACCGGTTCGGTTCGCGGCCGCTCGCAGTCGGGTGCGTGGCCGATGACCGACGAGGACGCGGGCACTCAGGAAATCGCGGCCGCTTACTACGATGACGAAATCACTATCGACCAGCTCACAGAGTTCGTCAGCGCCGAAACGGCGGCAAACCTGTGGGTGTTGAAACAGCAGTTGGACGAGGACTTCATTAACGAAGTGGCTGACGCGTGACCTCTCACAGCGTCGCACCCGTTGGTTCCCCTTGTTGACCCTCCTCACAAACTTCCCAGCGTTGTGGAAGACAGGCCCGCCACTCCACTAGCTTCAATCTCCGCTCCAGTCGACAAACAGCATAGCTGCTACTGGTGCCATCGAACCCACCCGGTTTACGGCCGCTCGAGATTGTCTGCGCGACCGGGGACTACCTCCAGACCCTACACTGGGACGCTACGACAACTATGGCGGCCAATACTACTCGGCTTAGTTGATCGGAAACCGGAGGAGCGCTCCAAGACCCCCGAATGCAGTATCGAACTGGGCACCTCGATCTGTGTCAGTCGACACAACGAGACACTCACCGCCTTGGTCGGTCGTCGCTTCCTCCAGCTCACGAATCTCTGCTGGTGGCCGTGCGTCGGAAACGAGGAGGACGTCGACTGCTCCATAGTCGAGGGCGGTTTGCGTTTCATCAGCTCCGTAGGCGACATCTCCACCCTGTCCCAGCACCGTGAAGAACCGATCGAGGGATTCCCGCTCCCGTCGGCGCTCAGCATCAGACAGTACGTCCTCGGCACGCTCAACGAGCTGCGAGAGACCCTGCTTGGTTGCGTACTCAATCGGATAGACGCCTAGTATGTGGTCCCGCAACTCGTGGTGGAGATAGTCACCCTGCTGGAACTCGTCGACGGTGATTGTCGTCCCGCCGAGGATGACGCCATCGACAGTGGGCTCATCGAGGAACGTCTGCTCGGCAGCGTCGGCGACCTGCTCGAAGAACTCGTGTTTCTGTCGGTCTCGCTCGCGTTCGAATCGCTGCGCACTCTGACCGCCAGCACGGGATTTTCCCATCACTTGGCTCTCGAAGGTCCGGCTGGAAACGATGCGTTCGCCGGCGAGGCGACCGAGGGCGGCACGGCCCCGTTCGAGGACGACCAGACCGTACACCTCTGACGGGGTGAGCGCCTGCTCGACGGGGGCTATCTCGAATTCAGCCGCACAGCGGTACAGTGAGACGTCGACGGGGACGTCGAGATCGTCGAAGACGGCGTCCTGCAGCTCACCGTCGACGACACCTGCGTAGATGACGAGGCCGCTTGGTGGTGTCTCTTTGTACGCTTGGAGGAGGCGTCGGATGCGTCCGAGAGCGTCCTGGACGTGAGTTCGTGTCTGATCGGATTTGATGTTCGCAGCCTGTGCATATTCTCGGTCGATGCGCTCACGGACCGCATGGAGTGATTTGTCTGGCGGGACGGCCACGGTGATGAGCTCGGTGCCCTCGCCACGGTAGTTTGTGAGCTGGTCGATTCGATCGCGGAGTTCGTACTCGGTGGTCTGCATTTGTCTCGGTGAAAGCGGCGTCGCTGCTCGATGAGAAGGCGATACACCCGCCGGCGCCGCTACCAACTACGAAAGAACAGAGCAAGCGCTCATCGTCCGCACGTTCACCTGTTGCACCGGCGGTGTGTGGTGCATACTATGTCGTTCGTGACGGTGCAGGATAATGCTTCCGTCGAGACGGTTAGCGGTGGCCGAGAACGAATAGAAAGCCCTCGGCCGCTCGGCATCCCGCGACCCACGCTGCGCTCCTCGTGCCTGTGGTGCTTGCGGGGTCGGGGGACGACCGAGACGCCCTCGCCCTTTCGGAGTCCGCCAGGATATCGGCTGGTTCGCTGAGCGTCGAGCCCGGTTGAACGGAGTTTCTCTACGGCACGCCCCGCTCGCCGCTGCCGCCCTCCGCGTCGCTCGCGACCGACCATTCCGGGCGTGCGGCGAGCAAGCTCGCCGTTCCAGGCTAAAATGAATCTGGTCTCGGCGCCAGCATTAAGCGCGTTTTCGGTTGCGCCCCTCGCGGGCTTTCGCGTTCCAGCGCTTTGGGCCGCCTGCGCTGTCGCGCGCCACACCGCGGCGCGCGTTCTCGCCGACCGTCGCCCTGGACACGGACCCCGCAGTCCGGGCCGGACGCGAGAAACGGCTTAAAGCTGGCCGCTCGCTCCGGGCGGGTCGGCGCGCGGTGCTGGTTGGGTGGCCTCCCTATGGCGCGCTCTCGCTCGCGCCCCAGGGGGCGCTCGCGAAGGCGCGAGCGAGAGCGCGCAGATGGTTGAGTTGGTCGTTGTGGACAGCCACGGCTGGAGAGTCGTGGTGTCGGAAGAAGACGCCGAGTGAGCGCCTTCGCGGTACCCAGGATCAAGTGAGTACCAATGTCAAGTAAGAACGTTACCACTGATGTAGTTTCGGTCGATGAACAGGCATTCGAAAAAGCGGACGAAGCGGCGGTCGACGAAGACGGCTTCGAAGTCGTCGATGAGACGCCGAAGTTCCAGGCAACGGTGCAGATGGAGGTACAGGCAAAGGTCGATGCGAACCACCCGGACGGGATGGTCGACACCAGTGACGAGCGGATCTACGGTGCGACCCTCGAACAGGAAGAGCGCATTCGTGCGCGGGAGGCTGAGCTGGAGCGCATCAGTGCCCAAGCAGAGCTGGGGACGCAAGACGGTCGGGAGAAGCGGACGCGAGACATCGCGGCGAGGAGGAGCGCTGAGCGGCGTGCAGAGTTCCAGAAGCGGGCGGCGAGCGTGAATCCGATGGCTGACCCGGAACGAGGTGATCCCCGTGCAGAACTCACGCAGGAGCAGTTGGCGGCGGTGAACAAGCAGTCGATGCGGCTGGCGGAGAAGCTGGATGGCTGGGCGCGAGCGGCGATTGGTCAGCGGCTGGGTGAGGCCCTCGTCGGTGGGAAAGACCTGATGAGCGCGGTCGTCGGGGTGTTCGAGGAGTTGCAGACGGCGCCGGGGCAGGTGGTTCCCATCGGAAAGCTCGAGGACGTCACTCGCAAAGAGGTGAGCATCGAAGGTCAGGTCGAGGTGCTCTGGGAGAGCGACTCACCAGCCATCGCTCAAGTTGGCCTCATCGCGGACGAGAGCGGGCAAACCAAGGTGACGATTTGGGAGAAATCGAATGCCCCGTGGATCGAAGAAGGCGAACAGGTACGCATCCACGGCGCGGCGAGAAATTGGTACGAAGGACGGGTCTCAGTAGCCGTCACTGGGTGGTCGACCCTGCATTTCCCTGAGCGCGGTCGCTGGTGGGAATAGCCAGTCATCGCGGCTCTCTTTTTTGCTACGTGCCGGACCGACCCAGACCCCACCTCCCCACCCTCCGCTCCGTGCTCGCTCCGTGAGACTCGCATTCGCTCGTCTCACGTGCCCTCGTTCGCGATGCTCACGAGGACTCCGCTGCGCGCGCAGCCACGACCTCAAGAGCAGTTTTTCTGGCGCCGCGATGGGTGCCGGCGCAAGCAGACCGGCGAGTGACACAGGAATGTATGAATGCGACTACTGTGATGCCACGTTCGAAGCGGTCAGCAATCTCGGTGGCCATGTTGCCTCCGCCCATCGGTACGGGGAGTACGGATGCGAGACGTGTGGTGAGACCTTCACCTCGCTCGCATCCTATCGTGGTCACCTCGGTGGCCAAACCTCGATTGGACGTGACGAACTGCAAACTGAACTTCGACGATTCACTGAGGAACTCGGCCGGCCACCCACGCGGGACGAGATGAATGCAGACGGGGCGTATTCGGCAACGGCGTACCGGAACGAGTTCGGCTCGTGGTGTGACGCCATCCGCTCGATCGGACACAACCCAGCCCAAGAGCGTCGAGTTCCAGAGGAGGCATTATTGGAGTCGATTCGGGACTTAGCTGACGAACTCGGTCGTGTGCCGACCGCACCAGAGATGGACGACCAGGGCGCGTACTCGCAACGAACCTGTGCGAACCGATTTGGGTCGTGGGCGAACGCCGTGCACGAAGCAGGCTTTGAACCCGCTGGCAAGCCGAAGATTGCCACCGCGGAACTCCTCGCTGAAATCGACCGGCTTGCTTCACGACTCGGTCATCCTCCGACAGTCAAAGAGATGAATTCCGAGGGTCGGTATCACGTTGCAACCTATTACGACCGCTTCGAGTCGTGGCGACAGGCGAAACGACGTGCGGGATATGGTGAGTCACAAGCGGAGGGAAGTGGGTGGAAGCGACAGGAGTGGAGCGAGACACGGTGGCACCGGCAGCGTCAGCGAGTGCTTGAGCGTGACGACTACTGCTGCCAGACGCCTGGGTGTGACGTCGATCAATCCGAACACCACGCCCGCTGTGGAACCGAGCTCCATATCCATCACATCACACCGCGGCGAGAATTCGTCGATACAGACGGCCGATACGACGCCGAGGCAGCGAACGAACTCGATAATCTCATTACACTCTGCGCTGCGCATCATCGGTTCTGGGAACAGTTCGCACCACTCCACCCCGATATTCGCTAATCACTCTCGGTGGTGGTTCTCGCCCCCGACGATGGGTGGCGGGGACACCGGCTTCCCGTACCAGCATGACCGAAGGTAGAATGCTCAAAGCCCGTGAACGGGTTCGCATTCACCTTCGTGAAGGCCGACAGACAACCGACTCACCAATCGTCGAAGCACATTGAACAGCCGCTCTGGACGCTTGGGACAACCTGCCACCGACATCCCTGCGGGATTGCTCCCTCTGTGGGAAAGCTGGATTACCAGATCGAATCCAACAACATACATGTTGGCCTAAGCGATAGAACACTCTGGTTTATGCCAATACAACAGAGTAGATTTTCCTGAAGGAGCTGCAATGGAACGCTGCCCCCCTGACCTAGACAAACACAAACAAGCAATACATCGGATAGGGCCGATGGGTCAGTACGGTCTTGGAAAATGGATCGGATATTTCCGGACCATAAATCTCTTTACGGAACTTGATGAGGCCTATGACTTCGAGAGACAGTACTTCCGGAGCGAGAACGTCAATAGAATTAACGAGCTATACAACAAGGTCAAACACCCACCTCGAACAGACCCTGCTCCACAAGAAGCGAGAGAAATTGCTACCCTGGCAAAAAATATTATAGATGAAACAAAGCCGTACGTAACTGACTAATTATTACTGAGTTTACTTAGTTTACTTCTTTTCTATTTGAGAGTTAGTAATGGACAGGCATCACCTATGGTCGTCCAAAAAGCTCTGCGCCTCCGCTTCATAGGTTTGAGCGGCTTCGAATGCCTTTTCGTATGTTTCATCACCATTCTCGAATTCTTCAAGAGCAGGTCGGAGAATAGCTTCTGCTTCTTCAGTAAATCCGTGGTGCATAGGTCTCTCGTACCTCATATTCAATTTATAGAATATGTCCACTGCTGTTTCGGTATAGTCATTTGATTGAGTAGAGAGATACTCTTCTAAGGTAGCCCATGCACGCCTATTTTGAGCTATGTGATTAAGAGAATCTCTGAGTAAGCCTTCTACTTCGTCGAGTTCAACACTATTCTCAACGTGTTCAAGCCAGCGAACAAACCACGAAAGTTCTTCGGAGAAAGTCTCATCTTCCCCGACCTGGTCGAGGCGTCTCTTCCAAAGCACTCTGGTTTTCTCCCACTTACTGAGGGCCTGGTTTTCGTCCGCACTGTCTCCCCATTTCCAAAGGCTCCAAGCAACTTGTCTCGCTAAATCTGGATCACTTCGGTCATAGAGGTAGGCCAATAAACTATCAGACCAGTCTTCAAGATCAAATTCGAATAGATAGTTGGTGAGTAGGTGTCCGGCCATTCTTTGGTCGGCATTTACTGTTTCAGTGTTTTCGCCTTCGACCATTAGATCGATAGCGTGGAAGTAGTAGCTCCGAAGAACAGGGAAGATATCCTTGTAGGTTTTATTAAATGCGACGTAGGAATCCCAGGCGGCTGTGAACTTTTCCTTATCCTGTCTGCTCTGGCTACGAGGGAATATGTCTGTCAGGTGTTCGACCACCCAGTCCTGATCAGCAACCCAGAGAGTAACGAATCTTCTGCCGAATACTGAATGGACACCAAGGGAGGGGTCATCCAATTTCTCTTCTAACTTTGATTTGACTTCTGAATCGAGTTCTTCGCTCTCATCATCGGCTTTCCGTCTTGCGTAGATTATGAGTGCGTCTAAGGCTACAGGACGTACCGTGTTTAGTGCATTGTGAGACGGGTCATTGTGGCCAGCATAACCTTCTGGCGGTCTATCTCGCTCAATATTTGGATCAGGATCTTCTGTCAGCGTGAAGATCAGATTTCTAATTTTATTTTCTTCAATCAAGAAATATTTGTACGAGTCTGCGTTGCCGAATCCGTCTCTCAACAACCACCCCACGCGTTTTCTTGTACGGGAAGGCCATTGGTCGGTATTAGTGACAATCTGGTTTGAAAGATCCCACAAGGCAGTTCTGAACGATTCGCTGTCTAGTATTTCTGGTTCCTCCTCTATTCTGTCTTCTAGCTGTCCGATTAGTCGGGTCGAATAGGATTCGGGGGCTTCAGCCAGCCTCGGTAATTCAGAAGCATACTTTCCTGGTTCGTCTAATATTATACTGGCTACTTTTTCTGCTGCACCTGTCCGACCAGTTTCCTCTATTGAATCACTTTCGTACCATTCTTCCTCTTCAAATGGTTCTTCTATACAGAAGTTGATTAGATCCTCTGGGGATCTATCGCGTAGGTCTTCCTCTGATTCCGGGCTTTCATACGAAACGGCACCACTCCTCACTGCTGGAGTATCTGGACCTTCTGGGTCGTCTTCAAAACGTTCCACCAGTTCTGAGAGTTCTTCTTTTGTGTCGTCAGGGAGGTATTCTCTAATTGGCCAGAGTCTGTCGCGTATCCATCGGGAAGAATACTGCTCTGCAATCTCATCAACAGTCATGTCCTCCTGTTCCTCCTGTCGTTCTTCAGCTATCTGAGTGAAGGTGTCTTGGATTGGTACAGATTTGATCAACTCAATCACCTGATTTTGGTGGTCGGTGGAAAGGTATTCAAATCCATATTTCAATAACAAGTCAAATTCCTTCTTCAATTGAATATCTGAATAATTTTCTTCCCCGAGTAATTCCTTTGCTACCAGATTTTCGTGATCTTCTCCATACTCTTTTAGCAGATAGAATCCGAATCCTCTGAAAACCGGATACTCATCGAGATACGATTCGATTTTTTCTTTCTGGGCCTCGTCAGTCGAAATTTCAAACCAGTTGTCGAGTGCTTCCCTCAGGAACCCGATGTATAGCTCAAAGGGCTGGTATCTGTCATTCTGTTCAATACCATAATTGGAGATCGATTTGAGGTAGAAGAAGCTGAGTTCTTCAACAGCTTGGCCTCTATTTTCAGCTCTGTGCTCAGCAGCAGTTCTCATATTCTCCTCGAAAATTTCGAGGGACTCTTCGGGCCGGTTCTCAATCAGTCTCTCAAGGGTACCTTCTTCGAATAAGGATGTAAGATAGTACGAACTCATCATTTCGTCGTTTGGTCCCTCTGGTTCGCCTTCTAAACGGACTCTGAGCAGTGAGTCTGCCAGTTCAAGGCCTTCTTCGAAGAACTCTCCATTTATCAGATTCTCTACGAACTCGGATGCGCGGGAATAGTACAGGTCAATAGTAGGTTCCTGATCTTCCAGTCCGTCCTGTACAATATCTGCGAGTTCAACACCATGTTCCAGTGGGAGTTCATTTATAACGGAAACTACTGTTGCCTGACTGCGCCGATCTAATTCGGAAACATCCTCACGTATAATTTCCTTTACAACCTCGGGGTGTAAGCTTGCGATTTCGTGGAGGTACCCCAATAGATGACTAGGAGGGCTTTGGAATTTGCCTGCTTCAGCTAAAGCTTCTGCCCATGAAGGATCTGTTCCCGCATCGAAGAAGTATTTATATAGGTCTTCCCTCGTTTCCAGTTTTTCTAAGACGGTATTGGTTACTGGCTGGTTTTGGGCAGCATCCCATTTCTTCACCACGTCTATTATTTTCGAGGCCCAGTAGAATCCGAAGCCATCTACATCATCCAGAATTTCTTCTAAGAACTCGGCTGTATCACTAGGCAGTTCTCCTTCTTGATCAGTGTAAACGGCGAACATCCACTTGACCACGTCGTTGTTGATGTTCTCGTCAAGTTCATCGAGGGTATCTCTAAACAGGTTTTCATCATCCACCGTCCCTGTGACCTTATCCCAGGCGTAGAGGTAAAGTTGAAACTGCTGGTGTCTGAATCGAAACGTCCTCTCTCCTGATGACTTGGAGCCACGTTGAATGACACCCATCGATCTCAATCGTTGGTCAGTCCATTGGCGGTCACTGATTGAGAAAACCGAACTTCCGCTTTCAGTTGTCCGAACAGCATGTTCAACAGCTCGATCAACTATCCGTGTCCCTCTTAATTGGTCATCGCTGGAATGGTCTTCCTCAAGCAGCTTGCGGTATTCTTCCCAGACAGTAACCTGTTCTGATAAGTTCTCTAATTCAGAACCGCGGTTTGCTAGTCTTCCAACTACATCGAGGTACTCAATTTCTTTACACAGATTGACTAAATCCTGTGAAGGGGATGTGACGCCAAGCTTCTCTAAGTAATCTCGAACTTTGGACTCATCCAAAGTGTTGACCGTGATGATATTGTCAATGTATTCTGAATTGCTTAATGCGACGAACTCACTATAATGCTCCAGATCATAGGCTCTACATGCGATTATTGTGCTAACACTGTCAATCTGGGCTACTGCCAGAATCACATTTTTGTAGATCTCTCCTGCCTCCCGGTTTGTATCATCTAACTGGTCTACAACCACTACGAAGGGTCGATTTGCAGCAACCTGTTGAATACACGTCTCTAGCGAGACATCAAGGCCAAGCTCCTCAGCAAGATCAGACTCTGACCGAATTATGGAGTAAGAGCTTGCATCTATGAACAGAATATCGTGCTCGGAATTTTCACTAACTCGCTTTAGAATTCCACTCTTACCAACGCCACCCTCTCCCTTAATTATGATATCATCTAGGTCGTCAGGTTCATGGATTGATTCTAAAATTCTGTTTGTTTCTGATCGAGGAACGTGGCCTATCCCTTCGATTTTGTTATCTATTCTCTCCAGTTTTTCGCTGGATTCGGTCTCGAATACATCTAAGACTTTTGATAAAGAGGGATAGCTGTCGCTGAGTGTTGAGTAGTTTGCGACGGCCACTACAAAGGCGAATCCGAGGCTGAGCGCCAGTCCCAGCAGTATGTCCGGAACTGTGAGGTCAAGAAAACCGACTTGGGTCATAATTGTGATTCCGACCGTGTGTAATAGTAGAACAGAGAATCCGCCAATAAAGAGATAAGTTGCCATGACCTTACTTCTTCCAAGTCGCGTGTGGAATTTGGAGTCAGTAGTTCTTGTTGCAGACTTGAAGGTGTAATAGATGATTCCAATAGGGAATAATAGGATTGAGATGGTCGAAATGATGGAGATGCCTGTTCCAGAGAGACCGGCGCTGATGAGCGATAGCTGGAGGCCGACAACGGTAGTAATCAAGCCGAATATGGCAGATCCAATTGATTTGGTGAAATTAGTCTCTCCACCGAAAGTTGAGTATTCAAAGAAGAGGTCTTTCGCGGAGGAAAATCCCATTACGGTTCAGAGCGAAGCCAATCATTAAAATTGTAACGGGATGTGGCTTTTAGCCGCTCAATTGGTTCTGAACCTGCTTTTTGAAGGTGGATAGACTTGATTCAAGTGATTCTACCCTATCTTCGAGATCCTTAACTTTCTGAACTAACTCTCCTCGACTCAGATCTTCGTACAAATTACCTTCAGTACGGGTTTTATTGAGGAATTCCTGACCGTTATCTGTCAACTCTGCCTGTTTTGGGTGTTGGAAGACTCTTTAGCTGAGCATCGAGTGGTATTTCGATTAGTTCAGGACTTCAACAAGCCAGAAAACCTGCCCAGATAACCTGTTCTGTGATTTCGGTGTGTTTGAAATGTATAGAGTGAAAAGTATTCAGAGATGTGTGTTGGGGTAGGAAGTATGGTTGAGGCGTTGGTGAAGGGTGAAACCCATCTTTCGAAGCGGGATAAGCGGGCGTTGATGAAGTTGGATCTTTCCAGTTTTGATGCTGTGTTTCGGGAGGGCCACGACAAGGATTATTTTGAGAGGAAGATCGATTCTCTGTACGCATTATTCGCCATCGGTCACGTGGTCTACGGTGCTACCTACGGCAGACTCTACATGCCGACCGAGGATTTCAAAGCAAAAGCCCAGAACCAGGGCCTACCGTTTCACGGAGAGATTGATGCCGCAATTCATGAGACGTACGAGATGGTGCCTGGTTGGAAGCGAGGCCTCCTGTTCCTCTTCTCACCGATCTACGCCGCCCTCATTCTCGGGATCATCACCGCGCCGTTCCAGTGGTTAGCCAAGATAGCTGTACCTGGAATAATTCCCCAGCTTCAGTTAGCAGCCGCCGTTGGACTAATGTTCCTCTACGGCTTTGCCTGGGCACTGGCGTATTTCCTGCTCATAGAGAACCGGGTGATGTACGACCGGGACGAATGTATGGCAGAAGAGATCCTCAAGACTGCCGAAAATGAGGGTTATCAGTCAGTCTTGATCACTTGTGGAGGGAATCACCGTCCGGGAATAGCCGACTACCTCAGAGAAGAGGGCTGGCAAGTCGAAGAACGAACCACAGATAGTCCAATCGGCAAAGTCCTACTCTGGAAAGATCGGGTCATAGAAAGGCTGCCGAGTCCGCGAAAAAAGTTGAATCAAGCTGCTTCCAAATTGAGAGGCAGATTCTGATACGATTAGATCAGGCCCTGGAAAAGCGGAGACCCGCCCAGAAGAAGAACAGTCCGAGGAAGAATAGAATTATTCTGCTTCCGAGATCGATGTCGGGAAACAGAAACGCGGAAACAACTGAACCAGCACCGATTAGAACCGCCATAGCTGTCCCAGATAATAGTGCGTTTGCGTCCCCAGCCATAGTCTCGTATATTGAGGTAGATGTTAAGGTATAAAATTCTGAATGTTAGAAATCACCAGATTAACCCGAAGTATTGCCATCTGAGGCCTGTCTTTATTTAAACAATAGACACCAAATTTCACTTGAAAAACCAAACGAACGAAGGAGAGAGACGGAAAGGCTCTCAACGGATATTAGCAAGCCCCCTCCGCGCCCCCGTGTGAACCGTTCGGTGTTCTTAGCGGGTCTCCGTGGGGATGGCAGGCAAGAGAAACAGTGTGTGTTAGAGCTATGTACGGTTTGTCGAAAGCTCGTCATGCGAGGTGACCCCCAAATGAGGCAGGGCCTCCCCTCGCTTTTCCGCTGGATTGTGTGCAGGATTGATCCTGTATTCCGGAGGCGTATATTGAATTGGAGCGGTAGGACGGGGAACAACCAGATTTCTTCCAACTCGCCGGACCCATTTTACTATCCACGTAGTCAAATTTCACATTCAGTCTACTTCATCCATCCGTGTCAAACTATGTGGATGTCCAGAAACAGAATTTTAAAATCCAAACCATCGGTTAAAACACCGATATACACTAGTGCATTCAGCAAAGAAATACTAACGTTAGTTATGAGGCCTCGGCACTCATTGGGCTCGTCACTCCGTTGTAGAGGGGTAGACTGCAGTGACTCAAGCACTATCGTCTGAGCCCCAATCCAACTGATCCGAGATTCGTCCTCGATAGCGTTTATTGACCCCTAAATGGGTGAGGGGCTCGACATAACGCGAATTCCCTCGGTGAGACCAATGGCAACGAGAGACATCTACACGACGAGCTTCGACGAGGATAGACCGACCGACAACACACCGTGTCCCGAATGCAGCGGCCAAGTAAGAACGAACAGCGTTGAAACTGTCTGTGAAGACTGTGGACTCGTTATTGACGAACAACGAATCGACCACGGTCCTGAATGGAGAACTCACGATCAGGACCAGCGAAAGCGGACGGGCGCTCCACTGACTGCGGCACGTCACGACCGAGGGTTGTCGACGGAAATCGGTCGCAGGAAAGATGCGAACGGAAACGAACTCTCTGGGCAAAAGCGCCAGCGACTGTCCCGAATGCGCCGGGAACAGAATCGTGGTCGGTTCCAGTCGAAAGCCGAGCGAAACCTCGCACACGGGCTGGGCGAAGTACGAAGAATCGCCAGCGCCCTCGAGCTTACAGATTCGGTCCGTGACCAGGCGTGTCAGCTGTTCCGGAGCGCTCAGAACGAAGACCTGCTTCGAGGCCGATCAATCGAAGCGATTGCGGCAGCAAGCGTCCACGGGGCCTGTCGCTGTAACGGCCACTCGCGGTTACTCGACGACGTCGTCGACAGAGCACGCATCGAACAATCGAGAGTCGCGAATGCGTACAAGACGCTGAATACAGAACTTGGGCTCCCGACTCAGCCGGTTCGCCCGAGTGAATTCATCCCCCGTCTCGCGTCAGAACTTGGCATTTCAGACGCCATCCGGCGTCGAGCAGTGGTACTCTCGAAGCACCATCAAGAAACTGCTATTTCAAACGGGTGTCGTCCGAGTGGCGTCGCGGCGGCCTGCATATACAAAGCTGCACAGAAACACGGAAGGCCACTCACACAGCAGAGAGTTGCGGATGCTGCAGGGATGTCAGCTGTAACAGTTCGTGCCCGGAGAGACGAACTCAACGCGGCGTGAGCCGGTTTTTAACGACATCAGCTTCATACGCTGAGAGATGAGTTACTCAACCATGACGCTCACAGAGACGGTCGATTATCTCGCCGAGGAGTTAGATCTGGAGCGGAGTGAACACGTCCGGCAGGTCGGGAAGGCAGTCGCAAGACTACGCGATTGAACAAGACTGGTCCCGTCCTCCCAGTAACCCAACACAGCACTTTTTTGCATATATTTGAATAATCCGAAGATATATTGAGAATGACCGCCTACAGATAGGTATGACCGAGTTCGATCCGGCCCCCACGTCCGACGATACGCAGCACCGGTGGCAGACAGGGACAGACACGTTTGGTCGCGTCTACGACGTTGTCCTCGGCGTTACCTCTCCGACTGCCTACACCGAGATCGCTGAGCTTGCGGACTGCTCTCCGAATGCCGCCAAAAAGCACCTTGATCGCTTGGCAGAGATGGGCATCGCTCGAGCCGAGAGAGACAGCCGCCCGGCGACATACGAACGAAACGAGGGGTATCTCGAATGGCAGGACGCCAGTCGAATCGCAACCGAGCTCTCTATCGAGGCAATCATCGACCGCGTGGAGGCGCTTGAAAACCAGCGGACGGAATACGAAGCGCAGTTCGAGACGACTGACCCAACGGCCGTCAGCGTGTTCGACCACGACGATCACGAAACCATTCACGAGCGGATGACCGCAGTCAGCGAGTGGCAGGGCGTGATTCGGGATATCCGGCTGTACGAACTTGCTCGCCAGCTCTCCCAGAACGACGGACATCTGATTCCGGCGTAAATGAGCCAGCCACCGGAGGATTCGGCCCCACACTCGACAGGGCCAGCGGACAGACAGACGCTGCGCCTGCTGGAGCGACACCTGTCGTCGGATTCGCTCATCGCCGAGACTGCGTTCGGCCCGGATTCCTACGAACCGCGTGTGCTTCGTGGACTGCTGGACGCTGGACGATATCCTGACGCAGTGACAGCAGCCCGCCTCGACATCCGATGGTTCACGACTGGCGATTTCTCAGTCCACTACGTCGAAGAGCACAACGACGGGGAACGCTGGGAGTGTCGCTGGGACCGGCACCCGAACACGCACAACACCCGGTTGCACTTCCACAAGCCACCGTCTGCCACCGAAATTACCAACCTCGAACTCCCGTCGCTCCATCCACTCGAAGTATACTCCACCGTCCTCACGGCAATAGAGCAACGCATAGAGACACTGTGGTCGTCACAGTGATTTCGTGATGAAGGGGAGCATGAGTTCAAATAGCATTACGAGGGAAGCCATCCACAAGAGATGACGGACCACTACTCTGATTTTGAGGAACTACGACCACTTGGCGAATCGACCCACGTTCCCGACGACGGGCATTCTGGACGCGGGAACACTGAACGAGCAGAACGAAAGCGAAAGGAAGGGCTCGGATCGTATCCAAATCGAACGAGATCGGCACGGAGCGAGTGTTCCTCGTGCGGTGCGTCGATTCCTGCGAACCGTACCAAGTGTCGGTTCTGCCTCTCGAACCATCTCGATGGAACCACCGACGATAGTCGCACCCCGGATACTGAGTGGACACTTCTCCACATCGTCCATCTGCTCGTCGAGGCGTCGACGTTCTACGCCGCCGTCGCGAAGGGTGCTGCTGCGGCTAGGCTCCTCACGAAGGCTGACAGAGATCCAGCGGTCGACGACTGCCAGCTGATCTACGACCTCGATGCAGAGCCCGCCGCACAGTTGGTCAATAAGTGGCCCTCGCTCCCCGAAGCAGTTCGAGTCACCTCTGAAAGCGGCGAACGGCTACTCACAGCCGCTCGTGAGCGGACGGGACAGGCAGAGTCGGCGCAGTCGCGGTATGAAGGGGCGCACACGACGTTCCTCTACAACGAGGGAGGACACGACGTTAGTGAGGAAAGTCGGCTTACAGGCTTACTTGAGAGGGCCGAGAGCGACGTCTGGTTGGTGCCAGCGATTGCACTCCAGCGTTCCTTCGACGACGAGCACTCCGAGAGTCGTCAACCCGACGTTCCCTCGAAAGCACGCGTTGAATGTCGCAAGTGCGGGCGAATGACTGAGCATCAGTTCCAGGAGTTCGAGTCGCTCCCAGCTGACGAATGGTCTGGCCAGCCAATGTGGGAGTGCCAAGTGTGTCAGTCGCCTCGTCACGGGCCAACTCCTCAGTAGGATACTCGGTTGAACAAGGACTTAACCAACATAGGATGTCTGCACGAGGACCGTTGGTTAAGGCTGGTGCAGGGCTTCAGCGGGAGACATCAGCGTACCTGCTTCGTTTTTCTGCGTCCCCAGAACGCTCGGCGTTCTGGTGTGCGAACGAGACGCGACGCATCTCGTTAACGCCAGAAGTCGGCGGAGGCGTACATCATGAACCCACGAGACACACCAGGATACCGGCTGCATCGCGCACTCAGCAACCTCAACAGCCTCGATTTCGAGCAACTGGACGCTCCCGACCGAGAGCGAATCGTTGAGGCCACGACGCTTCTGGAACAAGTGGGGCTGCTCACCCGACGAAGTGCTTTGGATGAGGCCGATATCGAGGTAGAATCCTGAGCACACGCCCCATCAAGTGCGTGCATTCCTCTGCAGAATACAGCTGCTCATGACCGAGTGGAAGTGCAATTGGTAGTTCGTGGTCAAAACGAGTGTGAACAGATCCAATTGGCACGTATTGCTGAAATGTGAGACAGGCATAACCGTCCTCAACCCATCCTACTAGAGAGTTACTCATGGATATCTCCGAAATCCTCTCCACGAAGTTCACCGAGTTCGATATTGGGACGCCGCTCTCGAAGGTCGCCGGCGCATTCGAGAATCAAGAACTCGATGCCGTCGTGGTGACTGACGGTGACGAGTATCGTGGTGTCGTCAGCCGCCGACAGTTGGCTTCCTCGTCCAATCAGCCCTCTGCAAAGGTCGGCTCACAGGCCCAGCACGTCCCGACTGTCGAACGCACCGAGGACGTTCGGGAGGTCGCGCGGCTCATGATTGGTAGCGACGCTAAAACGCTTCCCGTCCTCGATGACGACCGTCCCGTCGGTGTGGTGACCGCAGATGCTGTCCTTGAGGCCGTTCGGCCCTTCCTCGATGCTGTGACCGTCGAAGACGCGTATTCGTCGACGCTGGTCAGCGCGACCCCCGAGACGACAATCGGCAAAGCCCTCAACATACTTCGAGAATCCGGTATCGCCCACCTCCCCGTCGTCGATGGGGACGACCTCGTGGGGATGATAAGCCTGTACGACGTTATCGAGTTTACGACGCGAGGCGGGAGCAAGAGCCAGGGTGGTTCGCCGGGGAGTTTCGGTGGCCGCGGACGGTCTGGGAGCAGCCACGGTGGATTCGGTTCTCGCGAGGGCGACTCCGACCGCCTGCTCGATCTGCCGGTACGGAATCTGATGTCCGACACAGTCGCGACGGTCGAGCGGAGCGCCCAGCTCGACAAGGTCGTCAAAACGATGTTCGAGCAGGGGATCTCCTCGCTCGTCGTCACAGCCGACGACACCGGTGAGCCGGTCGGTATCATCACGAAGACGGACGTCATCGAGGCGCTCACCTGGGAGCGCGACGACCGGAACGCCGTGCAGGTGTTCGGGCTCGACCTGCTGGAGGGGATGGACTACGATGACGTCTCCGCGCTGATAGAGAGCATGACCTCGAAGTACGGTGAGATGAGCGTGATCAAGGCCAGTATCGAACTGCAGGAGCACAAGGAGCAATCGCGGGGCGTCCCACTCGTGCTGGCACGAATTCGGCTGGTCACCGACCGTGGCTACTTCACGGCCGATGGCGAGGGGTATGGTGCCTCCCACGCCCTCCGACTCGCCGCAAACGCGGTCGAACGCCAACTCCTCAAGGGGAAGACCTACGGCCAGTCGAAGAAGCGTCCCGACAGTGACGAGCAGGAACAACTCTACGGATGGTGGCTCGGCGGGTAACTGTTTCGCCGCTCAGTCCACGAGTAGGAACGTTTCGATGGCTGACCAGCAACGTCTCATCCAACGTTGGTTTGACCTCCTCAACGTATCCGACCAGCGCGGGCTGATTAGTCCTGCGGAAAGGCTTTTTCGGACAGCAATCGTTTGTAGGTCCATATATGTCTGAGGCCCCGACCTGCGAAACCCACGCCTGGGCGTCTGTCGGGGTCGTGATTCGAGACGGAACGGTCTACAGAGTCTGGGAGTGCGAGAACTGTCCGGTCTGGACCCTCGAGCCCTTCGATCCCGACTACGAACGAGACTGGGACGACACGTGGCTAGCCGAGCGCTAATATGCCTGTCTCGGGCGGGTTGCTGACACAGATTGCTATCGGGACGGTCGCGTTGTACACGCTCGTGACTGCAGCGAGTCGGGCGATCGGTCGGCTGCTGGCGCTCGCCGAGTACTACGACGTCGACGAAGTTCTCGTTGGGATGACCGTCCTTGCGTTGGGTACGAGTCTCCCGGAACTCAGTTCTCACCTCGTCGCGTCACTCGGAATTCTCTCTGGTGTCCTCGAGTACCAGGTTACCTCGGCCGTCGTCATCGGCGGGAACACCGGCTCTTCGACCGTCCAGCAGCTCCTCCTCGTCGGCGTTCTTCTCATCGGGTATGGGACCGTTCACGTCTCCCGGAGGTTCGTCTACGAGAGCTATCTGCCGATGCTGGGTGCGATCGGTGCGACCATGTTGGTCGCCTGGGATGGAACGATTAGTCGACTCGACGGCGTCCTGCTACTGGGACTCTACTTGATCTACGTCGGCGCGATAATCACTCGTCGAGAGTCAACCCAATCACTCAGAGAGGCCCCGAGTAAAAACCCACGTCGAGACACTGTGGTTGCCACGGGTCTGCTCGTCCTCGTCCTGCTCTCCGCCTCGCTTCTGCTCTCGGTCGTCGAGGTAGTCGTCGATACGCTTGCCATCGGTGGCTCCATGGTCGGTGTCGTAACCATCGGCGTGGCCGCCGCATTGCCGGAGCTGACGGCCGTGATGGACGCTATCCGTCGACGGTCGCCCCACGTCGCGCTCGGGACCCTCGTCGGGAGCAACATCGTCAACCCCCTCGTCGGTATCGGTCTCGGCGGTGCTCTCTCGACCTACTCCGTCCCGTCGTCCGTCGTCCTGTGGGACCTCCCGTTCAAGTTAATCGCCGGCGTAGGGCTGCTCGGCTGGGCGTTGTACTGGCGAGAGGGGGAGTTCACACGGACAGAGGGCGGCTATATGCTGGGACTGTACTTCGCTTTCTTGGCGGGACGGCTAGTGTTGTTCCCTGGGCAGTAGACGATCGGAACGTCGCCGTCACACCGGGATGAACGATCCTCCCTGTCACTCCTTCGCTACTGGACGGTTCAACTGGACGAGCTGAGAGAGTGCCAAAGGGGTGAACACGCTGATACGCATACACATCGTATGAGCAGAGTATGCCGACGCACCGCCATGGTACGCAGTCGTTCATCGACTTCATGCAGACGTACCTCCAGGATCATCCAAAACGCTGCAAGGAGTGTGGAAATGTCGCCCGTGCCCGGTCGGAGTGGCGCATAGAAAAGCGTGATGAGGATGGTCTCCACTTCGTGCATACTTGTCCGGAGTGTGGGACAGAGGACGACGTGTTTCTCAACCTTGCCCCAGAACACGAACGATCTCGGGGGTAAGGAGGGCTATGTGCCGCATTTTCCTTACTATCGGTTCCAACACCTCGGATTCCGCTACGTCACGTCGGTTTCTGGGATTCGTGCGACGCGAGACGAGGTAACCGTATGCAAGAATTCACGATCGATGTCCAACAGCAGATAGCCGCCTCGGAGACACCAGGTGCGGATTTCCAGGCCTTACCGTGGGCACGACAACGAGTCGTGTTCTTCCAGCTCCCAGAGTCGATCCAGCGAGACGTACTCGACGACATGGATCGCCAGGAGGTACGGCGATTCGTCCGCCGACTCGATCCCGACGATGCGGCCGACGCGATTGGATTGCTCGACGGGGACACTCAGGAGGCCGTACTCGGTCAGCTCGATATTGACCGACGAGAGCGGATCGAGTTCCTCCTGAAATTCAGTCCGGACAGCGCCGCCGGTATGATGGATCTCGACTACGTCACCGTCGACAAGGACCAGGGATTCGAAGAGGTGGCACGGCTCGTCCGACGCCACGAGGCCCGAACGGGCCACTTCCCGACCGTCTTCGTTACCGATGGCGACGAGGTGTTAGGGGAGCTACCTGGACACACTCTGGCGTTGGCCGGGCACGGACCGACGGTCATCACCGAGTACCTTCGCCCCACTCCAACCGTCCGGTACGAACAGCCCGACACGGAAGTTGTCGAAGTATTTAGAACAAACCCGCAGAGCAAGATTGCCGTTCTCGACGAAGATGACAGTATTCTCGGAGTCATCTATGCGGACGACCTCTTGCGGGCCATCGAGGAAGAGGCCGGCCAGACGCTCTATGAGTTCACTGGTGTCGACGAGCAGGAGAGCGTTCTCGATGGCGCCATCGAGAAGGTTCGCCGGCGATACAAGTGGCTCATCATCAACCTCGGAACCGCCTTTCTCGCTGCGGCGACTGTCGGGCTATTCAAGGACACGATCGCGGCGTTGACGCTGCTGGCGATCTACATGCCGGTCGTCGCCGGGATGGGTGGGAACGCCGGCACGCAGTCGATGGCTGTGACGGTCCGCGGAATCGCGCTAGAGCAGATCTCACTTCGAACAGGGAGGCACGCCATCGGCAACGAGGTGCTTGCGGGGGGTGCAAACGGCGTAATCACCGGTAGTATCGTGGCCGTCATCGCCACCCTGTTTAACCAGAGTCCCTTGTTGGGGCTGGTTATCGGCATGGCAATGGTCTCGAATCTCGTCATTGCAGGATTCTTCGGCGCGCTCGTTCCACTCATTCTGGATCGGCTCGGGTACGATCCGGCAACGTCGGCGACTATCTTCATTACGACCGCAACTGACGTCCTCGGATTCTTCATATTCCTCGGACTGGCGCAGGTCGTACTCCTCTGAACTGACTCTTAGGGATACTAGTCCGTACCGGTGGTCTAGCACATCGCGAGCTGATTCGCTATCGATGTATCAGTCCCAGTAGCCGGCTTCGAACATCATCGGCGGAGTCGTACGTTTGGTTATCAGTTGGGGCAAGCACTTTTTCAAGGGATTCTGTACCGCCTTGTGTTTCGATCTCGTAGTCTCCGTAGGCCTCAACCAGTTCATCGGTCGTGGTCGGGTAGTTCTGGGTTTCGAGTGCATCATCGAGGTCACCAAGCCGCCCACCGGGGTCGCCGCTCATCGCTCTGTCTTCGTGGGCGCGGTCACGGACCTCCTCTCGCTTCCGCTCTGGCTGTTGCGGCTGTTCGTTGTCTTCGTCCTCGTCTTGGCCTCGTTTGTCGTCTGGCATCCCTACGAGTAGGCGCCCGATTCGGATAAATTGCTCTTTGAGGACGTTGCATTAGCACCTGAATGTAGGTAAACCTCGCCAACTGTCAATGCGGAGCTGAACCTGAGTCGGGGCCTAACTCTGCGTTTGACGGGTGAACTCGTGGAGCTTCTCTTCGATGAGTGTCGCGACGCGCTCGCTGTATTGCCAGAGTGCTGCGTTGAGTCGCTCTTCGGTCTCGTCGTCGAGGTCGTCTGCTCCACGAAGGACGGAGTCTTTGGTGATCTGTGGGTGGTACACACAGACGACGCCGAGTGAGGTGTCCGAACTCGAGGACCCCGCCGTGTGAATGCCGTACTGATCCGTTCCCCAGACACCATCGCCGCCCTCTCTCTCCATTTCGGAGTCGAGCGCATCGAGTAGTTGCACTTCTTCGGGGGAAAGGATGGGATCATCACCTTCGAACAGTTCAGTGTACGCTTCCATCCGGGCACTTTTCGTCCACTGGTCCAACTCGGAACGCGCCCGGAGTACGAGTTGTCGTTCGTCTGGAAACTCGGCCATGGTCCTAGAAAGAGTGCAAGACCAATGAGTGTTTGTGGCTACACGACTACCAGTTTCGTGTTCAGATGGCGCTGCAAGAACACCTCGAGATCTATGTCAATGTCGAGGCGATCAGAGAGTATCTGAAGCCACAAAAAGGGGATTTCTCTAATGGGTCCGAATTGTGTTCATCTAGCCCGAGAGCGGTGAGGCTGCCGACCTCGAAGATGAGTCGTAACCGGCGTCTCAATTCTTCGTTTGGATGGGCACACGAGAGGCTTTGTTAATCCCCAAAGGAGTGCGGGGGTAGGAAAGCACCCTCGAGTACGAACAATGGCAACGCTCCAAGCAGCGACGACATCGACCGGCGCAGTCGTAACGGATGCACAGGCAGTCCGCCAGCTCTGCGAAGCACATTGCTTCGGGACCCTGAATTGGGAGGTGGATGAAGAAGGAGAGCTCATCATCTGGGGATACGGCGCCTTCGAGGTCTACGAAGCCCGCGAAGACGGTCTTCCTGACTACGAAGGTGGTCTTGTGACGCACGAGTTCCTCCGAACACTCGCCGGCTATCTCGAGCCTAACGAAGAACTCGACATCCAGACAGCCGGGTTCACGAAATGTCGGTTCCCAGTCCTCGCAAAGCGGTACATCATCCGCAACGGCGAAGTCCTCCACGCGGACCTCAGTTCCCTCGAGTCGATAGAGGAGTAGCTGAAAATCAGTCTCCCCGCGAGATGTGAGGGTCCTGTTTTTCGAGGGCTGAATGACTGAGCCCTCAGGGCTTCGTGATTCAATGTTTGAACAACCATCGAACGATCCGTTTGAGGAGTGTGAGCTGAGCCCCGACGCGATTCTTGGTACTCGTACCTTCGAAGATGTACTATTCACAGACGAGACGGAAACACCCGTGAATGTGTTGACCGGTGAGACGCCAGCACATTCGCAAGCAAGCGTCGACGAAGCTCGAGCCTTCGCCGCCGGAATCGACAGTGACACGCCGCACATCGCACTCCCGGCATCAGCCGAAGCGCAAATCGAAACAGCAAGCAAACCGTACACAGCTGCTGCCTTCTTCCACTTCAAGGCGACCGGGTCGCCCAAGCGACATCGTGCGTACCACGCCGCCTACAACTCGGATACGTTCTCAGTCGAGTTCGAGGCCGACTACGAGAGTGGAGACCTGACGATCAGCGTCGAGGAGGAGGGCTGCCAGTCGGAGTTCGAGAACGTCTAGCCAGCATCGTCAGTACTATTTTTTGAGCGCCGGCGATCGGTGCCGGCGCAACACGTAGTGACGCAGTTGTGCAGTCGCGTGCGTCGGCAGACGAAGGTGAAAACCGATGCACATGGTTATTTACGCACTGGTAGAGGCATCGACACACAACGACGCGTTGGCCACCGGACAGACGGTGTTCGAGCGATTGGTCGGCGCGGATCCACACACCGGCGCCGTCTTCGATTACTTCGTCACGTTCGACGAGGAGGACACGTCCGTTGCAGGGAAGGCGCGATGGGGTGAGCTTCCGACCGCGGCTCCTGTCGACTCCGATGACGGCCAGGACCTGCTCGAGCGCAATCTCGGCCGGGTGAAGGAAGCCATCGAAGAGCTCTCAGACGAGGAGATCATGCGGGACGAAGACCTCGCCCGGCACGCCTTCCACCAGGTCGGCGCCTACGACGGCCCGACGGTGTTCCTGTACAACGAGTACGCGAACGGAATCCGACATCGCGAGCAGCTGGATCGAGTCCTTGAGGAGAGTGATGAGCTCTGGATCGTGCCCGCAGACGTCCACTTCTGAACAATGCCCCGCATCACCAACTGGCGACGCGAGAGCCGCTCGCCGACACTCGCGTATCGGAACGCCGAGACCGGTGCGCGAGCCGTCTTGCATCGAGCGCCGGACTCTACCGGTACAAGTGGCGTGGGGCAATCCTCGTCGACGGCTACCCGGTCTGGTCGCGGGGATACGAGACGAAAGACGCGAAGTCGTTCCGTGACGTGCTCCGGGAGCGGCCGGCTCCGGAACTCAGCTGTCCGGAATGCCCGAGCGACGACGTTCGCGTCGGCGAGAAGGCAGCAGACGGGGCGAAGGTCCAGCGCTGGTACGATTGCCCCGACTGTGGGTACGAAGCCCCCTCACGCATCGTCTACGGCGCCGAACGGTGAGTGGGTGAGACCGCACTAGGTGCTGTTTTTCGGCCGGGCACGAGGGGGTGGTCCGGTACGGCCGGGTTGGTCAAACAATGAGTCTCGAAGTACTTGACCGACACAGTGAGGCGCTGTTCGAGTTCCTCTGGTGCCCCGTCTGCGGGCAGGAGGTCTTCACTCACATCCCCTTCGAGGGGGTGTTCTGCAAGAACTGCAACACCCAGGTCGAACTCCAGGAATCCCGAGAGACACGCGGCTACGAGGAGGCCGTGCTCGCCTGCTTCGATTCTACCACGACCTGGAACCTCCACGTCGACGAGAAACTGCGCCGCGACCTGCCTGATGGGTCGGCGCGCGTGAAGATCCTCGGCGCACCGGGCGCCTACGAGGTCGACTGGTGGAGTCCGGAGCTGGGTGAGGACTGGGAGCCTGTCGAGCGTGGGGAGTTCGACGACGTTGAGGAGTCAGACGAGGTGGCGCATCTCGCGTAGTATCTACCAATAGATCCCAATTGGTTTGATTTCAAACTTCTCCCGTTGACAGTCGCTACGTTCACAAACGAGAGTTACGTCGACACGGTACTCCAAGTGGGCGACATCGATAGTAGCGTCCATCGTATTCCACGTCTGAACCTTCGCGGGAACGTTTCAGACGCTGAAGCCAAATTACTCAGTGAGTTGTCGGAGTTAGACACACCTCTATCAATAAGTCAAATTTCTGATGAACTCGACAAATCAAAAAGTACAGTCGCTCGCCATGTCAATAGTCTAGAATCAGAAAATTTGGTGACAACAGCAAAAGAGGGGCGGACGAAATCGGTTACCTTGAGCGACAGCGGCCGCGTATTTTTGAAGGGAAGAAGGCCACAAGTCTCCTGACATGTGTTCGCTATATCGAGGAGAGTATAGGCCGAAGTTACCAACTAGTATGTGATATCTGTGTGATAATTGGTCAGACAGGGCTTAGGTGAACCTGACTGGCACTGTCTAGTTAGTGACCTCCTCAACCGGCGTACGTCCGTTGAGCGACTGATGCGGTCGTTGAAAGTTATAGTATTGCGCAAATTGTATGAACCACTCGCGGACGCTTCCGTGACTGCCCACCCAGGAATTATGGAAGCGGTCGACTCGCATTTTGAGGGTGTGAAACCATTTTTCGATGAGGTTTCGCTCGACGTAGTCAAGCCGACCGCTCAATCCTAATCGAGAGAGGGCAGTCTGATAGCCGTAGCCATCAACGAGAAACACAGCATCTGAGAGATCATGTTTCTCCGAGAGTCGATGGAGAAACGCAGCAGCCGGATCGGTACCATGTCATCCAAACAACTCGACATCGAGAATCAGTTTTGTCTCAATGTCTATTGCGGCGTACAACCAAGACCACTCGCCATTGATTTTGACAGCGGTCTCGTCGACCGCAACCCGCTTCGGCTTCGCCTCAGGCGGGTTGTGACTGCTATCTGCCAGTCGATGTACCCAGTGCCAAACAGCTTGATGAGAGCGTTCAACGCCGAGTATTCGAAGAATTTCTTTTGTCTCTCTGAGTGAACAACCGGTCGCGTGGAACTGGACGGCGAACACCCTGATGGGTGTCGCCGTCCGCTCACGCTCCCAAGTTTCTTCTAAATCCGTCTCAAAGCACTCGCTGAGCAGGTCTGCGAGCATCTTGACCAACTAACTCAACGACCTGCTCGTTCCTCAAACTGGCTTAACTAGACAGTGCCGCCAGCACCAGTAGCAATGCCCCAGTAAAGAGGATCACATAGTAAAGGGCACGACGCAGAAGATTGCTCCGAACGTCGTGGATATCGCAGTTCGCGATGAAAAAGGGAGTATCGTCGGTGCCCCTGATCGTCGGCGTTCCGGCGTCGATCGACAATTCGCCGAATACCAGTAACAGAGCATCCTCCGGGATAGCTTTGGACTCGAACCTGTTCGTATCCAGGGAGATGTCCAACTCAGCCTCGATCACGTCACTGACTCGCGCGAGAACCATCGTCGTCCCCTCGTGAACTATGTGGACGTACGGCGACGTATAGGGGTGGACGCGGTACGGGGCGCTCAAGATGTAGCCATCCGTCCGCACGTTGGAGAGCATCGGGGCATCGTGAGCTTCGCGGAGCCAACCGGGATCTACCTTTACTTCGCCGCTGTTAGTGTCGATACCGAAGGATTCGAACTCCACGCCCGAAGCCACCGTCCCACCGCCAGCCCCCCTAGTGAGTATCCGCCAGACGTACACGGCGATTGGCGACTCGTAGTCATTGGTAGCGACGTCGCTGTGTGGCGCTTCCTCGTCAACCGTCACGGGCCCCTGGATGGCCACCGAGTTACCCGCGACCAGATCGGGAGACCCCGTGGGGGAGACACCGAACAGCACGTGGTAAAGTCGGAGGGTATTCGTCAACCAGTAGACGGCGTACAGCCAAAACAGTGAGAAAAGAACGACCGGCAAGGGATCGCTAACGCTAATCATACGTTTGCATTCTTGTCACTAAATTTAAGATCGGCGGAGTGGAACTGCCAGTACACGGTCGAACTGACTTGTTCCTTGCGGAATGGTACTATCTTCGTCAGTCGGTAATTGTCGTAGCTATCGTCACTTCCCCCTTGATTTGCTAGAATAGCGATTATGGATAGCGAGATTGAGGAGGCCACTAACTAGACAGTGCCACATTCAACAAGATTTTCTCGTTCTTGTGCTCCTGGAGATAAGCGGCATAGATCCAGATGAACGATTCAATCTGAGGGAGAATCAGATTAATCACTGAGGCATACCGCTCGTCCCTGTAGTTATTGGCGATCTCCTCAATTATGTCTTCTCGCTCATATTTCACTTGGCGATGTGTCCAAAAGGCTCGATCAGATAATCGACGTCGAGCTCGTTGATAGCTGAGTGTTATTCTCGGTACAATTTCATGTCTGCCGACTTCGACAGCCCGTCACTCGGCAATCCGGTGTGCCTGCTCGACGTACCAGAACCAGAACTCCTGCAGGCGGTCGGAATCGCTCTGAAACTCCCCCTCGTTGAAGGGAAATCCACCGGCGTATGCGCCAGCCGCGTACAGCGAATAGTCCCAGTCGTCCAGCGCTGCATCGTGAACGGTTTTTTCACCGACGTAGCAATCGAACAGTGCCAGATAGAGCATCTCACAACAGGCCCAGCCGACCAACTGTGCGTTCAGCTCCGCTGCCGTCGTCCCCGCTGTATTTTCGACGCCTGTAACAAATCGATTCACTGCCTCTCGGACGGTCTCGTCATCTGTATCGCCAGCGAGATACCGTTCGGCAAGCCGGAGGCTTCGCTGGGCAATATCCGACTGTGGTATCTGCTGCTCCCATATCGGTAGCACTTTTTGACACGTCGTAATCGCCAATCGGGCCCGCCTCGTGTGGGCGGGTGTTCGCTCAGCTCTCGATTGTCCGGTTCTGGTCACCGGCCCGAACGACCGCCACAGTTCTTTTCGAAGCGGCAGCACGAAGTGGCAGTCGTCCCGCTCGCGAATGGACGCTTTGTATCGCTGCACGGCTGCTGACGTGATCATCGATACTAGATAGTTGTGCATCTCGCGTATCTCAGTTCTGTTCGGGACTGGAGTCGGACCGTATATGCGCTCGGCAATCGACTCTGACGTATGGAACTCGTTTGAGACGACAGTGTTGGCGATCCTGTTCCCACTGTCGTCGTACGGGTGGCTGGGATGGACGACGCGGACGCGCTGGTCGCTGCGATTGCGGAAGCCGGTGACTGTCTGGAAGAGATCGACGAGGAGATCGAAGGGACCAATCGACTCGCGTTTGTCTTCAAGACGCCTGACGGTGAGCGACTGGACGACGATGCGTTCTTCCAGCGCGCCTGCGAACACGAACGTGTCCGTGAACGGATAGCCGACTTTCTGTGGTGAGCCAAACCGTCATCCGAACTGTCCCGCCTGCAGTCTGATCTGGCCCCGACGCCTCGGATTCGAACGCCTGATCAGTGTTTCTTGGTGAGGAGAGTGCCACGTGCTCTTTCCCCTGCCACACCCATTTCTTTCGTGCCTCGAAGGGAATTCTGAGTTCTTTCGGCCAGTCGCTCCCGTGGGGCTTTTCCGGAGCCGGGTCGCCACTCCCGAGGACGTAATAGGTGTCTGTCGTGATGGATTCGGATTCGTCGCTCATAGGCTGTCACACGTCGTCTCTGTGCATTTGTCGAAATTCCCTGACCGACTCACAGTCGTGTTCGTCCAGTCGCGTGATCCAGCCACCGAATTTGTATCGACGCCAGCACTGCTGGCCGTCGATGAAGACGGGATTGTCCCCAACGTCGGCTACCACAGCGCTATCGATGGGGTCGTCGGATTCACGTTGCAGATATTCCCTCCCCACCGCCGGCTCGTCACCGGTACTGGTCACTGCCCGTGAATCACAGGCCTGACAGACGACGTTTGCGTAGATACTGGTACGCTCGGCGGAGTACACCTCGAAAGGAGATTCGCAGAGCGCACAGACGGCCTGGGGTTCACCCGGCGGAAAAGAAACCATTTGAATGCAGCTACGCACATCCCAGAGATAAACACCTATCCCAGAGATAAACACCTGCGTTGTCACGGTACACAGGGACAACTGACCGTCTCACTGGTCCGTAGTCGGAGTGCGGTCGAGAACCGCTCGCTAACGGCCACTCGATGCGCCCAGAAGAGCGCGAATCCTGTACGGGACAACTGGTCATCGTCGTCAGTAGACGGGGCCGTCACAGATACGCCTCGACAATCCCGTCTTCGAGGGTCCCAGAGACTTGACACGGTGGTCGAAGAACAGGCTGTTTCCTTCGACGGAGATAGATACGGCGCTCCGATGGTGAGAACCCGTCGAACTGGTCATCCTGGGCAAAGGTCGCATACTGGAAGGCCTTCGAAAGCTGCGACTGTTCTCATCGTCGGCAGGGGACTCGTGGGCGAGCAGTTCGAGCCGTTCGAGAGACGACTGACGGTCGTCGAGTGCTCCCACTTGATTGTCGATGGCATGGAGCAGCGTCCAGGCGAGTCGCCGTTCATTACCCGACATCGGATTCGACTGAACAATAGACAATTTGATGGCCTTGTTCAGCCTGTCCACGAATCTCACTGGCCACGGTGACCAGCAAACAGCGTGGCCGCAATTCATATTTCAGAAAATTGGAATTCGGATGTCCACGCCATCAGGCAGTGTTTTTGAGCAAGCTCTGGAACAGTGGAATTTAAACATAGTTAAGATATCACATCAGACAGGTAGTTGAGATGGATACCAAAGGTATCGGGTGGGTTATCATACTCGTACTGCTTGGACTTGTTCTAGGCTACTACGGTTTTGGCTCTGCCCTTGCACACAACGGTGCGGTTCTGGAAAACGAAGCGACGTCCGCGACAGTCACGGGCCTCGATATCGAGACGAGAGAGGAGTTCGAGGGGAGTCTGACTCGTACTGTCCTCAGGTCCCTCGGGATGGAGGTAGAAGCGTCGGAGGAGAAGACGATGTATCGGGCTGTTATCACGTACGAGTACAGCGTCAACGGCCGAACTTATAAACAAACCAATCTGTTTCCTGGCTCGTTCAGTCGCTGGAAGTACACGAAAAGTGGGGCAGAGCGTATTCGCGACGAGTTCGAGGTCGGACAATCGACGACGGCATATTACAACCCAGAGACCCCCTCGCACGCGTACATCATGGAGGCGGAGATGCCCTTTTTATCGGCATTGTTCGGTGTTCTCTACGTACTGGTCGTCATGCTCACTGGGGCGTACTACGTGAGGGAGGGATTCAGGCGGCGCAACCAGCGCAAACTAATGAACGAGATGCCGATCGAACAGGCCCAGTCGCTATCGACGGGCCCCTCGCAGATTGATGGTGTTGCACGAGCGCCCTACGACGACCCGGATAGTGCCCCCTTCACCGATGAGAGCTGTGTCCTCGCGAAGTGGGAAGTCGAGGACTCCATCCGGTTCAGGGAGGGTCCGGGCAGGTGGAATCAGGTCGCCGAGGGGTACCAACTGTCGCCGTTCTACGTCGACGATGGAACCGGGCGAACGCTGGTTTGCCCAGACAAGGATACCACGTTCAAACTCGACGACGACAACTGGCAGTCGGTGTACGTCAACGCCCAAAACGAGGCCCCGGAACCGGTCCAGTCGTTCCTCGAGTACCGTCCCGACGTCGACCCTACAGAATATAGAAAACGGCGGTACAAGCAGAATCTCATCAGACCCGGGGACGACGTGTACGTGTTCGGGACTGTCAAGCCACGTGACAACCAGCACGGCTCCGACCCCGTCGACGAACTCGTCATCGAGCGGGTCGCTGACCACGACCCGCGGTCGGAACCGATGTTCCTGATCAGTGCTCGGACCCAGCAGGATCTGGTTCACTCACGGCGGTTCGCCCTCTGGCGACTCCCCGCTGGAATCATGTTGATAGTCGGTGGTATCGGGCTGTTGCTCGGTATGTTTGGACACACCATCGGTGTCTCGCTCCCCCTGGTACCGTAGGTCGACAGCAGACGTCCACGAAAGAGGGTGCAAGGCATCCCGACGACCCAACAGGGACACCCGTGGATTTTAATTCAAATCTGACAGAACTACAGGTGTTGGTCGAGGCGTTCGCGGCCGCCAGCGGCGAGGGTGGGCCGGCCAGGACCACGAGTACGCTCACGCTCGGCATGGCGAATCTGCACTTTCACAATCGAGTCCGATTCCCCGATATCAAATGACAGACGATACCCCAGACGACCCCGACGGCGAAGCACAACGAGCCCAGGAACTCCGAGAGACAGTCGATCCCACCACGGCGACGGACGACGAAATCGAGGCCCTGTGTGCGCTTCTCGACGGCCGCCGCGGGCGCTCGGACGCCCACGCAGCACTGTCGAAGATCTCGTCCCATCCTAACTGCACACGACGCGTCGCAGTGGCCCTCCAGCCGTACCTCGTCCACGAGACCAGACGAACACGGGACGAGGCCCTCGACATGCTGACGTGGACCGCACGGACGGACCCGGATGCGCTCGATACCACTGTCGAGTGGCTCTTGGAACACCTGGACACCGAGGACGAGCACATGCGTGACACCTCCGTGACAGCCCTCAGGAAACTCGCCGAGGCCGAGGCTGTCCTCCTTCGATCACACGTGGACGATCTCATTGGCTCTCTCGACGACGACGCTGTGCGGGCCAACGCGATCAGCCTGTTGTCGACGATTTCACACGCCTATCCAGAAGCGATCGCTCCTGCCAGGGACGAGTTGGTAGCACTGTCCGCGGACGAGACGATCGACGCCAGTGCGATTCCGTCGCCGCTCGGCACCGTCGCATTGGTACGGCCAGATATCATTGACCCTGTCGTCGAGATGCTGCGAGAGGAACTCGCTGCGGCGGAGCGAGATCAAGCGCGGATCGGGATTGGGAGTGCACTCGGCAGGATCGCTGTGGCATATCCCGAGGCGGCCCCGATGGTGGTCGAGGAACTACTGACACTCGCCGAGACGGATCCTGACGACCGGTCCCCTGATATCGACCGTAGTGTCGTACTCAGTTTTCTCGGCGGCATCGGGGCCGCACACCCCGAGACGGTCGTTCCCGAACTGGACCGTCTCAGGGCACTCCTCGACGACGACAACCGACTGGTGCGCTCGTCCGCGGTGGAGACTCTCGGAAACATCGCAACCGTTCGGCCTGCTGCAGTCCGGCCGGCTATCGATGACATCGTGGCGAGATTCGATGACACCAGCGAGGATCTGCAATTCGACGTCGTGACGGCTCTCGGGAAGATCGCAGCAGCTGATCCCGAGATCGCGCCGCGCGTCGTCGCGAAGTTGCACGAATGGTTCGAAGGCGACACGGCAGAAGACGAAGCGGTCGGGAGCGACGCGACAGAATACGGGCTGTTCGACTTGACTGGCAGCGTCGAGGACGAGAATGCGGAGACTCACGACGACTTCGAGTGGCGACTCCAGGAGGACATCATCCGTGCCTACGGCCGAATCGGTGCTGCTACTCCCGACGCCCTCGATCCCGTGATGGACGAGATTCGAGCCTGTCTCGCCGACGAGGACCTCTCAGCAGAGGCTGCCGCTGCGCTCGGTGAGATCGGTGGCGTTCGTCCCGAGGCAGTGGCCCCTGCCGTCGAGGACCTCCGTGAGTTGCTTGCTGAGGGTCCCTACTGGAATCGGAAAGCGGCCGCCAGCGCGCTCGGAACGATTGGGGCCGCAGACCCCGAGGTGGCCGAACTCGTCGTCGACGATTTGCAGCGCCGTCTCGCGGACAGCAACTATCGTGTGCGCGCGGCGGCTGCCGAGGCACTTGGCACGATCGCCACAGTGGATTCGGACGTGGCCGCACGCGTCAGCGAGGAGGTACAGCCACTCCTCGACGACGATGAATGGAAGGCCCGTGCGGCAGCGCTCGAAGCACTCGGACAGATGGGTGCTGCGGATCGAGACACAGCCGAGCGTGTCGTCGACGATCTGCAGACCGGCCTTCGCGATACCGATTCGGACGTTCGGCCGTCGGCCGCGAACGCACTGGCTGCCATCGGTGTTGCCCAGCCAGCGCTCACTGTCACGGCCGTCGAAGCGCTCGAGTCTCGATTCGAGTGTGACGAGGAGTATCTCTTCGTCCGATCGACGATTGCCGAGGGATTGCAGACGCTCACGGCGACTCACTCCGATGCTGTCACGGTGAGCGACGCCGAACTGCAGCGAGTCGCCGACGCTGACGTGGATTTGGTGGTGGAGTAGCTGCTGGTCCAAGAGAGTCAGTAGGCAGTCCGCTGGTGTGATATACTGTCGAATTTGATTGCGCTCGTCACGTGGATGGAAACAAGCCATTATCCTGTCGCTACCGCCACTTCGCCACGGGGCCGCCGACAGCTCGTCGCTCGATATCGATCTCGTGTTGCCAGAGCGTCTCGCCCCTGTGGCCGGGGTCGTGGGCCACCACCATTGTCACACCGAGATCGCCCCCGATACTCGGCGTCAACGTGTAGAGGTCACATCCTTCGGGCAGAGTGTACTCGAAGGCGTCCCGCTCGGTGCCATCACCCGCCAGAATCCGTATCGTCCCCTCGGCGGTCGCGGTGACGACCACGTCCGACCTCTCGGCGTATTCGGCGTGGAAGAGTCCCGGAAGCGTGACGGACACGGACTCACCCCCGTATTCCCACGAAAGCGTCGTCGTTTCGTCGTTGTAGCTGTCTTCGATGTGCATTCGAAGCCTCGTCTGTCTTTGTTCAGGTTCGAAGACACAGATGGTAACGGTGCCGGTGGTGAATCATTTACCTTCGAAGGTAGATATACTGTCAGGTGTTTCTCACACCGGTGGACTCGTCACCTGCTACGTCAGGTAGCCGCTCCAGACCTGTCTGTGTTGGGGGTGCTGCGAGCGGTCGCGTTCGTTGTACACCATGAACAGCCTGTCGTGTGTCGGGACGAGACGGTCAAGAACGGTGGGTGCTTACACCGTATTCGAAATGAATTTCCGCGTCATTACTGGCTTCAATGCTGTCTTCACTTGGTTTTCAGTCGATTCAAGCCACGGTACAGAGACTTCGATACTGACGTATCGCGAGTGCCGGTCTTGCCGTCGAGGACAGTCAGACGCCACGTCCTCTGGTCTTCGAGGCGCTCGAAGTGTCGTGGTTCGACATTCCGGACTTCGTCGCTGCGGAGACCGTGAAGTGCGAGACCGAGAGCGATACGGCGCCGTGGTACTCGTCCTCAACGAGCGAGGAATCACCGTGGAGAACTTCCCATTAACCAAACCTATCGAATGTAATCCAGAATATCGAGTCCTGTTGAAGTCATCTCTTCACATCGAATTCAGCAAGACCACTCAGTCCTTTAGGTTCAAGTAACATAGCTGAGAACTATTCTGTGTGAGTATACTCTTTCAGCTCGCTGGGGTTGTAATTTCGATACTCGGAGTTGCATATGTCGCCAAACCAAGGCAGATATACCACTTCGGTCTTGATTTCTTACGCGACCCCCAATCGGAACCGTCTGAGCCCTCTGATATAATCATCTGGCTATACCGAGTCATTGGGGTTTGTCTCGTCATTGTCGGCGTGTCATACATTTCTTAGCGATCATTGAGCTTCTTTCCTATCTAGCGGAGATTTCTGGAGGGGCGGGGTAGAACTAATCAGCTCTGCTGAAATCCTCAGTCGCTGATCATTTGGTGAACCCGTGCTGAATACAGCGCGCAAGTCGGTCACTGTGCTTTGTGTACTGAGTCTGTCAATACAGCAAACCCTACGCCAACTAGGATTAGGACGCCTCCGACCAGCACGCTGTAGATGATGTCTGTAGGGACATGATGTAAGCGGACGATATTCATTCGATAGTAGAACGGCAGTGAAATGTAGAATAGACCACTAAGAACACCGACTACCTGTGAAACACGTGACTTCGGATTCCATGCGAATAACACACCAGTTAGCAGCAACGGGAGTAGTGTGAGTACATTTGCTTCAAGATAATCTAATTCAAACGCCACGTTCTGACGCCAAAATTTAATGTCGGCAACGGGTCCTTCGTGATTGGGGTCAACAACTGCCCAAGGTGAAAGATACCCCAAAGCGACGAAAGCTCCACCAGCGGCAACTATCGCTTGGCTGATTCTGGAGGACTTCACGAAATGGACTCTTTCTGAGGATAGTAAATATCTTCTGTAAAATGAGAACTGATGAAAAACAGCAGTGATTAGTCCCAGTGTGACCGACACACCCTCTGTATGTTGCACGGATTTTCTAACAGCATCTGGGGAGGTTTCAGTGGACGTGCTGAATAGAGAGAAGTAAGTCGGTCACTTCAAATTTAAACGTTCTGTCAACCAACGTTCCACTATGCCCCGCGACACAATCGTTTCGTGGAAGACGTTTGCCCTCTTCATCCTCTTTCCACCACTGGCAATCGTCGCAATCATATTCTTCCCTCTGACGCTACTCGTCTTCTTCTGGCTCTATTACCGAGGAAAACAAGACGTGGTGCTCGAAGGACATTCAGAGCCGGGTGGCTGAGTACACACCGCTCGCGCTCATGTCTGGCTGGCTCTTGCTTGGCTTCCTACTGGTAGGCGTAGGGCAGGCCCGCAAGAGGGGGATCGCTTACACCACTTAGTGTTCACGGCTGTCCTCCTCATCGGGAGCGTCACCGCGGAACATGGTTTGGAAAGTCACAAACGGATTAGTATCGTCCACGGTCACAGTTGTTCTCAGCCTTGGCACTTGGATAGTGACTTTGTGGCTCGGAAGTCGACTTGTCTACGGTGGTTCATTCGACCACGTCCTTGACCGCATTGACGAGGCAAACAGGTGACCAGTCGCTCATTGGGAGCACGGGCGTGTCGAGTTAGAGAGTGTTCAAAAGCCCTGTCTCACCAAGAAGACAGATATCACGGTGAGAACGAGCAAAACGGCCCACGAGTATTGGATCGGCCAGATGAACATCGCGCTGAGTGGAATCACCCCGATAAAGAGTGCAGTAACGACGAACCGACCCCACACCCAGCGAGTAGAATTTGATTCTGATTCGCCGTGGACCGAAACGTTGTGACGTTGGAGGAACTCTCGAAATTGCGACTCCTTGTCTGGGGGAATGAGAAACGAACTCGGCTTGACACTGAACGTTTTTGATTGAGACGACTCGCTCGTCAACCACGGAGTCCCGCCTCCGCAATGCGGTTGAGTACCGCACGCTGCTGCCGGCGAAGGTTGTCCCGCTGTTCGACGAACCGTGCTTCAATCTCCGCCTTGAACTGTTCGAATGCCTGCTCATCACCGCAGACGAACGAACCGGTGACTGCATCGTGTGCGACATCCAGCGGGAGCGTCTCAATATCCGAGAGGTCAACGAACGGCGAATCCTCCCACTGAAGATCACCCGACAGGAAACACTGTTTCTCGAATCGGTCACGGGCAGACAGGCTGTCCGCAAACTTGACTGCGATGTCAAGATCAGACGCCGTCGTTGCCTCGCCCGTAATCTGTGAGCCGAATACGACCACGAATTCGATATCCGAGTCGGAGCAGACTGACTTAACTTAGTTGCCGTTGACATCCTCCCCATCCTGAAGGGCGGGTTTTAGCCTTGAGTATTCCATAAATTGTTAATTCGCCAGTAGAAAATCTGCACGACACTGTGGCGAACGGACTGCAGACGTGGCGGCGTACGTTGGCTGGCGTAGCCGTGGCCAACGCCCTTCCGCTCGTCGGAATTCTCCTGTTTGACTGGGGCCTCGCACACCTCCTAGTCGTCTACTGGGCCGAGATTACCGTTGGAGCGCTCCGGCAGACGCTGGAGGCGACGTTCGCGGGGCAGCGCGCCGTTCCAGAGGACTGGGCGGTCACTGACTCACGGTGGGGATGGCGGTCACCGTTCCGCTCGCTCCGGGAGAAACGTGGGAGTTTCCAGCTCCACGCGGCACTGCCGCCGACCTACCCACGCTCGTTCCCTCGTGTGTTGGATCTCGGTCGAACGGTCATAGGTCTCTCGCTCATCAGCGGTGCCGTGCTCTGGTTCGCGACCGCTGAGAGCGGGGGATTCGTCGAGGGGGTCCTCGTCGCGGGCGTGACGACGCTCGCCCGCGAGGGAACGACATTCGTGGATCACGTCGGCTCGCGCGACTACCGCGAACTTGTCCCACAGTCGATTCTCACGGCGCGATCGGTCCTCGAGGTTGTTGCGCTCATGGTGATCGTCGTCTGGGGAAGCTCGCTCGGCCTGTCGCCGACCGAGAGCACAGGGTTCCTCTTCATGCTCGTCTACTTCGCTCGCGTCGGGTTCGACGTGTACACCGTGGTCGGGCGGAGCGAGCGGTTCGACCCACTTGACCCGAGCGAGGCCGATTTCGAGACCGCAGACGACAATGAATGGGCACCCGTCTCCGTCCCCGATGGAGACCCGACAAACGTGCTCCACACGAACCGCCACGCGGTGTGGGCCGGCACAGTCGTTGACGGTCTCCTCGGGATGCTGAACCCCCGACGCTTCGCCGCGGCGGCCGTCACTGCCTTCCTCGGGTACGTCGTCGCCGGGGTGACGTGGACAGTCGTCGGTGCGAGTGTGGCCGTGGTGGTAGTCGTCGCACACACGCTCGTGGAGAGCGACCTCCGGTGGGGGCACGTAGAGTACCGGGTGTACGAGGATAGCGTCGTCTGCCACGACTGCTTGCTGGACGAGCCGCAGTGGCGTCTCGAACGTAAACGAGTCACGGACGCGACGGACCGGTCCGGACTGCTTGGACGCCTTCTGAAAGTCTCCTCGGTCTCGATGGAGCAGCGCGACGACGGTGATTCCCGGACACTTCGGTACCTCGATACCGCCGACGTACTACGCTGCAGGATCCTCCCGAGTCGCGATTGAAGACGGAATCCACCGCTGCGTGCACTGTGAGAAAGAGGACGCGAACTCATACATCGACTGTGCAAATTGTGAGAGCATCAACTGTGGTTCACACATCAAAACAGAACAGCTTGAGGGCACCCCTGTCTGTACGGGCTGTGCAGTCACCGAGCGATTTACGGTCAACAACTTTGGGTCGGGTGACCCGGGGCTTGTCAGTGTTCTCGGCCTCTAACTCGGTGCTGAGTACGGGATGAATCCCCGATTCGGCGTCACTGTCCCTGACTTAAGGGCAAGTTGACTGTTGCCCGTCCGTCGTGAGTCGTTTATCCCACGACGGACAAACCGCCACCCGATATTCTTCGCCGCATTATAATCCGCGTGAAGCACTTTTCCGCACTTCTCACACTCGAAGTATTCTTACTTCGGCCGATTTCCACGACTCGTGTGTCCACACTCACTACATCGCTGGGGTCCGTTACAAAAGTGCTTGATGGGGATGAACTTGTGTTTTTATTACTGGTGGTAGTCTTATTCCCTGAATTGTTATCGGTGGTAGTAACATTTGATATTGTAGAGTTTTTGGTTTTCTCCCCAGGAGTAGAACTATGCTGGTCACTTGTACAACCTGCTGTGGGCAGGATAATGCCAATAATAATGGACGAAAAGTGCCTTCTATTTATTCCCATAGAGTCAATCTAAAAATCACTTTGTTAAATAGGCACTGTCTAGTTAGTGACCTCCTCAACAGGTGTTCGTCCACCGAGCGCTTGCTGCGGTCTCTGAAAATTGTAGTATTGTTCGAATTGTATATTTCTTCTAAATCCGTCGCAACGCACTCGCTGAGCAGGGCTGCGAGCATTCTAACCAATTAACTCACCGACCTGCTCGTTCCTCAAACTGGCGTGACTAGACAGTGCCGGGCCGAGAAAAATTCGCTACTTGTCGAGTGTTGGTTTGGCGTCCTCATCCATGTACATCTCGGAGACGATAACCCACTTCTCGTCTTGACGATTCAGAACCTTGAGCGAGTGATTTCGTCGGGTGGGTAGTTCGTCTCCCTCGGCGCTTTCCTGCCCCGCACGCTCGACAAAAGTCTTGGCCACGGCCACGTCGTCGCTGACGAACCGAATCGACCCGTCAGGTTCGCCGAGGATTTTCCCACGAGAGAAATGAGGATCTTCGAAGAGCTCTTCGTGATACTCAACGATCGCATCACGGCCGTGTAAGGTCGTACCGAAAGCGTTCGTCCAGTCGGCGTCCTCTGCATACATCTGAGCTAATTTCGTCGTATCGAGCTCACGGAACGCCTGCGCTGAGGCCATCAACAGTTGTTCGATCTCTTCTTCGTCTGTGCTCTGAGTGTTGTGTGTCATCGTCTGTTGTCTCGTCTGTACTTCGGTTATTCTGAATTTATTCTACATTGTCAATTTCGAACAGCGTACTCATATCATTTTTGTAAGAAAACATACCAATTCTCGTGCCGTAATTCCTAATCCCTACCGTGGCACCGGCTGCAGTACGTTTGGCCCCGACTCGGCACCCATCGAATTCGTTCACGGAACGTAGAGAGCAACCTGTGACTGGTCGCGAACGTAATTGCCTATTCAGCTCACGCTGAGTGACAACACGTCGTCCGGCATGTAACCTTGCGTCACCCACGTTTTGTCTCCCGTTCGCCGGATGATTCTCCCCAAGTCGCCGACGCCTGTACCGGCGAACACGTGGTCGTCGCTCGACGTGTACGCTAGAATCATTTCGTCCGGGCCACCCGGGTACGGTGCTTCCTCCAGCGTCTCACCGGCGTCGCTCGAAGCGAACATCGCTGCACCGGCGTCCAACGTACCGGTCCACTCCGGTGGAACAGTAGTCGAACCGCAAGCGTGTAGCATGCCGTCGTGGTGTATCAGGCCCCGGAAATAGGACGGGTCGACGGTGCGGTCGAGACGGGTCCACGTAACGCCTGCGTCGGCAGTGTGGTACAGTCCGCCTTCGGCAGCGGCGTGGTTCCGGTCGTAGATAGAGAGCCGCCCGCACGCGACGACGTATCCTTCGGGGCCGAGGGAGACAATCTCGTGAATATCGTCCTGAACGACGCCGGTTTCGTCCCTGATTTCGCACTTCGACCACGACTCGCCTCGATCCTCGCTTCGATAGAGACCACCAACTTCGATACCTGCGAAGATGCGGTCAGGCGTTTCCGGGTGGCTAGTGACCGTCCGAACGTGGGCGGTTTCGCGAAATGCCGACCGCCAGAGCTCGGTGGTCGTCTGCTGTCGTAGCGAGCCGAGTTCGGTCCACGTGTCACCGTTGTCGGCCGAACAGAACAGTCGAGCGGGGTCCGTCCCAGCGTAAATTCGCCCGTCGGAAGCGACAAACACCTCCCAAACGTTCTCTTCGGGGAGCTCTACCGGGTTCCACGTCCGCCCGTCGTCGGTAGAGCGGTACAGTCCTTCATCGGTCGCAGCAAACGTCCCCTCCTCGTCGTGACGGCTGATTTTGCTCACCCGGCCGCAGTCGATAACGCGCTCGCTGTCGTCGAAGGGGAGAGAATCCACTCTATACAGGCCGTTTCTGGTACCGATGAGTCCGACCATGAGTACATATAACATCCCACATAATTATTTTTATTTGTCAAGGTGTGTGAGATCCACGCTTACGGTCTGTACTGTGATATGACGAATGTCATTGTTTGGGTAGTCGTCTCAACTGCCGTCAATACTGTTCTCTTTAACAACAATTTGGCTGGTTCAGTTGTTACGGGAATGGTTGGTAGTCTCGCTGCCGGAGTTAGCTAATTGCAGGCGGTAAGCCCCCTTCCTCAAGGAGCAACGTAAGCCGAAGGCCGAGTAGGCAGGGGTAGTTCACATGCTCTATCTCAGACAGGATAACGAAATCCGAGTTACTATCGACCTACTCGGTTATCTGAGCTCCTGAGGTATTCGTCAGTTCCGGGTCTGAATCCTCTTGACCAAAGACGACACCGTAGACAAGCGAGATGCCACCAGCAATAAATCCGAGAACGAGGAAGCCGAGCCCAAAGATAATTCCTGCAAGGCCATTCGCCAGTACATTTGCTCCGAGCACGAGCACAGCAACACCGACTGTAGTACCGATGAGCGCCGCCCACCGACGCTGGTGAATCAGAACGCCTGCGATGACACTCGCCGAGACAACAAACGCACTTGCCGGATCGGTGATGAATCGAGTAAGCGATGGGCTCTGTTCAAGCGCGGTCAACACCACAGTGATAGGGATCGAAAGTGCAGCGACCGCTACCGCACGAGGGACCGTGAGGACACGATTATCAGAGGGACTCTGATATCGGTAGTAGAGGATCCCAACTGCGACAGCGATGAAACCCCGTCCAACAGGGGTAAGAACATATCCCACTCCAGCTCCGAGTACGCGCGCTGTCAGCGCTGACTCATCTTCCGCTGCTACCGTGTAATATGAGCTCCCTCGTTGATACACTCCTGCATTGATAGACCCGCTTTCCACCGAGCCCGTCTCAATCGCAGTCTGAACGTCAGTGGGTGCTGTGTCGTACGGCTTTGCAACAGCATCCAGCACAGACGTCGCGTTGATGGGATCCATTCGTATGCGAGCTGATGTGCCATCATCGTTGACGGTGGTGTTCCACTGGTAGTACGATCCATTGTAGATGGTGTACTGGACAACTTGGCTCGGCAGGGCCTCGAGGACGCTAGCGAGCTGTGGAGTCACGTTCCCCTCAAACGAGCCGGTTTGGGACGCCTGAACGATTGGTCGAGTCGTCTGTTGATTGAGGTCCGCGAGACGAGTATCGAGATTCGAAACGTTCGTACTCACGTTGACTATACGGGCGGGGTCATCTCCCGGTTCTACTGGTGTTGCTGTATAGGTGAGCTGTGCCCCAGCCATAGCCGGGAACACTAAGCTACAGAGAACACCGACGATGAGAAGCCCGTATAGTGCGATAGTCCGGGTGGAGGGCACGCTGATACCTCCGCTGTCATTTTGTAAGTTTTTTATGATTTTTCAGAGTACCAGACGCGCCTCAGAGCCGGATATCTGGTCGTGTTTAGTTAAAGATGAAGAGTGAGGCGGCGTGATCAGGCGTGTCAGTACGTGCGCTCAGCACAGGACGCGGGACTCTTTCCGGGGCGGGCACACGAGGCAGTCGCCGCAGCGAGTGTCTACGCCGTCTGTCGGTGTACGGGGCTTTCACGAACGCTCGATGAGTTCGCGCCCGTAGCGCGAGTCCCCCAATCACAGATAATCTCCGCATACAAGGCGCTGAATACAGAGTTGGGACTCCCCACCCAACCAATTACGCCAGCAGCGTTCGTCCCACGCGTTGCCAACGCGTTGGACGTGACAGATAGCATTCGACGACGGGCTCGAACCCTCGCTATCGACACCAGCGAGGAATGGGCGCACTCAGGAGCGACCCCGAAAGCCGTGGCAGCGGCGTGTGTGTATACAGTTGCTCGCGATGCGGACGGCCAACTCACCCAAGCTCGTGTGGCGACCGTCTCGGGGATATCCGTCAAGACGATTCAAACGCATCACCAGACACTCCGGCGCTATCGTGACGAGACGGCGTCACCGAACGCTCACTGATGGTTTCGTGTCAGCGTTTTAGGAGATATTTGGTCGGCGAGGTAATTACTCGTCCAGTGCGTCGAGATACTGCTGTTCCCATTCATTCCGAGCTTCGATTTCCCGGCGTCCCCGTGCTGTCAGTCGGTAGCTGTTGGTCCGACGGTCTTTTTCGCCTTTGTCGACGAGGCCTTTTTCGACGAGGGTGTCGAGGTTCGGATAGAGCCGCCCGTGGTGGATCTCGGTTTCGTAATAGTCCTCGAGTTCACCTTTGATGGCGAGACCGTGCGGTTCGTCGAAGCCCGCCATAACGTACAGCAGATCACGCTGAAACCCGGTTAGATCGAACATGTGTCCGTTTTCTAGTATTAGAGAACACAAATACGTCTGTTGGAGTCAGGACTTCGAATTCTCCATTCAATAGGGTGGGCGAGCGTTTATGAGGGAATGTCGGGGCAAGAAGCGGTGTGCCACCTCATCGACGGCTGGCCGAGGAACTGCGGCCGTATGACGAAGCAACGGACCTTCCAGACGAACAGCAATCGACTCACACCCACCCAGACGAGGCCGACTCGCTTCCACGTCGGGACTACCCAAACGTGCCCGGCGACGAGCAATCAGTGTGCCGAACCTGTCAGCGATTGCTCCCAGCTGACCGGACTCGCTGTCAGCTCTGTTCGCCCACAGCATTGCAACAGCTTGCTGGAGTCAGAGAGACTGAATACGCTTAACTCGTCTCTGAGGGCCGTCTGGTCCGCCTGTCCGGATCCCGACACCGTAGTCGTGTTATGGTCACCCGATTATAATGAACAAGGAGAATACCAGCGCCTTTAGGCCTGTCTTTTACCCCCCTGTGGGGAACCCCACGGCTTTAGCCGTGGAGAATATAAGCCATGAGGCCGGCGACAACTGGATTCCAGATATCCATCAGTCGGTCGAGAAGGAGCCCCGACAAACCGGTCACCTCAACCAGTCCCGCGCCAAGCGTACCGAGAACGGTAGTGGCATACGCAGTAGTTCGACGACGCGTGGCCTTGCTCAGAAATTGATCGACTTGAGAATACGGGCTTCGATACGCTGGAGTCGTTCTGCGATTGTCCCCTCCGATTTGTCGAGTCGCGTTGCAATGTCCTTCTGGGTCGTTTCTCGTGGCGTCTCGTAATACCCCATTCCGATAGCCGTCGAGAGTATATGCCATTGCTGTGGTGTCAACAGCGAGGTGTCCGAGTGTGGGTCGCCCCTGAATTGCGTAGACTGTTCAAGATGGAGGTCGATGCCTGACGGAACGTCTTCGATGGCTTCCTGAATGGAACGGCTTGATCCGATGAACGTGAGCCTGATACCGTTCTGCCCGTTCACCCTGGTGAACTCAACCGGCCACCGAAGGACAATCGCGTGGTTGAACAGGACAGCAAGCAATGCGTCCATGTACTCCGACCCTGCGTAATGAAGATACACGATGCCATCCTTCGAATCAGAGACCTCGAACTCCTTTACGACCTGCGACGCCTCTAGAAGTTCTTCGGCCCTGTTCAGGTCCCCGCCGATGAGCCCTAATTCGGCGTACTCGTTCTCTCCGACCGGATTCACGTAATAGATCTTCTCGATATCGACGTCCGGTTCGGTGGCGAATACGGCTTCGAGTGGATGCAACTGGACATCTCCCCACGTAAGGACGAGTCGGACGCTTCTCACGTGTCCTTACCCCGGGTACGATTCCGCTTGGCCATACCGGGACTATTAATCGGTCGCTGATAAAGACCCCGAGGGTCCTAGCGATTAAATTCGTGCGAGTACCCGATGTATCTCTACTTGTCCGATGAATTCTGACATCGTAATCGTATCGAACACGATAGACCGTACCGAGCCACGCCACCCGTTCGGAGTTGTTGAGCAATGACGTCGCTGGAAAAACAGTTCTGTCCGTTATTGAGCGCCAATAGGGTCCTCACAATCACCCTGATAATCGGTGGAATCGCCCCCGTCCTCTCGGGCATTCTCGCGATGTTCTTCGGGGACCAATACATCTACCTCATGGGCAGTGACATCCAGGGGATGTTCACCGATCACACGTACCCGTTCTTGCTCTCCTGGGTGAACCTGCAGGGCGGCGACGCCTTTGTCGCAGGTATCTCACGCGTCATCGTCGCGCTTATCGGCGCGTACAGCGTCAAACGGGTGTTCGCCGCGGTCGGGATCTTCCACAGCCTCTTCGAGATGTGGCTCTTACCGACCCAAGCTCTTTCCTGGTGTCATCTCACGGGGCAGTGCCGACCCCTCTTCGTCGTCGAAATCTGGGCGTTCGTCGCCCTCCACGTCGTCCTCATCGTGGGCTTCAGCTACGGACTCTACCAGGGACGCCGAGAACGGAAGCGACGGTCGGGGGCTTCGGTCCAGCCAGGCACCGACGGACATTCGATGACGGGAGGGCACGAATGACTGGAGAACGTCCCCTCTCAGATGTGACCGAACTCGACGGATACGGCCACGGTATCACCGGCGTCACTCCAAACGGAAGACGGCATATGCCTCGCATCGTCCTGCGCGCGGTTCGTAAAGAATTCGGGGTTCTCAAAGGAATCGTTTTCCTGGCTCTCTCGCTGGTCCGGAGCGTCCTCGTCAAGCGACGGAACCCCGAAGGAATGAGACTAGCGGCCGACTACAGTTCGGAATTTGCGAACGACTTCCCGATGATAGTTGGGATGTACGAGACGCATTCGAACTGGACGGACGCGGACGAAGCGTACGGTTTCCTCCGGACGATCGTCCAGACATCGGCGCAATACCAGATGTACGACCTCTATCCAGTTGAGGAGCTCCAGGAATTCACCGATCCGTTTGAGGCGTTCAAACGCTACAACTACGGTATCTTCGCGGATGACGACAACTACCCGATGGAGGAGTTCGTCGACGAACCAAACCATTGCCAGATTATGGTTGGGTCGTGCGCAAACGTCCAGATTGCACACGCGTTTGGGTATCCCGAACTCGCGAAACTGGGATGTGATCACGACCTCGCTGGCTACCCGCTTATCGAAGATGACGTCGACGCGGTGTTTCGTCGTTCCCAAACCATCGCGAAAGGCGCCGACTCGTGCGATTTCCAGTTCTACCGGAAAGGGACCGAGCCTGATGCGACGTTCGAGAACAGATGACGAGATACAGACGAACCCTCGTTGGGTGACCCTTCGAGCATTCGTGGGTGGGCAGTCACGCGAGCGTCCGCGAGTGGCTTACCGATTCGCGCAATACTATAATCTTCAGAGACTGCACCAAGCGCTTGACGGACGAACCCCGGCCGAGGAGGTCACTAACTAGCCAGTGCCGGAACCTGAATACCATCGATAATCTGGGATATAGCTGCTGATTCCCCGCTGCTGCTTCGATTAAAATTTGTTCGGACGTGTGCGCTCACCCGGCCAAATAACAAACGTTTGATGATGTTAAATTCACCTATACAATACATATTATCATTATAATAATGGCCAGAAAGTTATTATCTACTGAGTAAATACCCACAACTGAAACGTGCGATGAACATTTTCTTCCAAGAAAACCATGGGATGACGCCAACAATTAGCTCCGCAACGAATAGATCGTACAGATTCCCGGACGGTATCACGGGGTCTGTACTATGAGTCGGTCCGAACTCTGGCTCGTCGAACCGCCTCGCGAACGTACACTAGTCGCCACCCACACTTTCGATGTCTGATAAAAACACACACGACTCCGATTTCCTTCCGGTCGGACGACGTACACTGTTGAAATCCACAGCCGCCCTTCTGGCGGGGAGTGCGCTCACTTCAGCCCCCGCATCGGCACACCACTATGATTCGAAGATCCACTACGAACCACAGGTGGACGAGGACAACCTCATGCAATTGTCCGTCGAGGGTCACGAAGTTCTCGACGACGGGGTGAAACTTGACCTCGGTACTCACGAAGGGTACATTCGTCTATTCAGCGACAACCTAGTTCGCGTCGCCATCATGGAACCGGGCGAGGAAGAATACGAATCTCGGGGTATCGAGAACGGACTCAGCGAGTGGGACACGCCGAGCTTCAGCGTCGATTCGAGCCCCGACAAGATAGCCATCGAGACCGACACGGTTACTGTCGAAATCAACACGGAACTCTTCGGTGTCCGGTTCCTCGACGAGGAAGGGACGGTCATCAACGAGGACTACTTGGATAAGGGGTCGTCAGGATACGCCCCATCTCCCGATAGAGCTGAGGAATCGACCAACCCAACGCCGCAAACAAACGCAACACAGCAGACCAACTCAACGCTGCAAGAGTCCGCTTACAGGTCCACAAGCGTGAGCGACCTGGATGCAGACACCGCTGATACTCAGGAGGACGTCCAAACGGCCGACCCAACGCCTAACGAGCCGTTACCATACGTGTACAAGAAGGCCGACGAGGACGAAGCCTTCTATGGCTTTGGCGAACAGCCCGAACTCACACTCAACCAACGCGGAAAGAAACTCGAGAACTGGAATACGGACCAGTACGGGTACTTTTACACGAGTGACTACGTCTATGCGTCGGTTCCGTTCTTTGTCGGCCTGAAGAATGCCGGTGCGTACGGGATGTTCTTTGATAATCCCAACCATACCGTGTTCCACACGCCCCAGGTACAGGACCCCGAGGGCGTAGAGGAGACCTACGACACCGACGCTGGTGAAGACTACTACTACTTCGTTGGCGATGGCGGCCAGCTAACGTACTACATCGCCTACGGTCCGGAAATCGGCGATGTCCTCGACAGCTACACGAGTTTGACCGGAACCATCAATCTGCCACCCAAGTGGGCGATTGGATTCCACCAGAGCAAGTGGGAATACAGCCCCGAGGAACTCGTCGAGATACCCCACCGGTACCGCCAAGAGGAGATTCCGCTGGACGCGATGCACTTCGATATCGGCTACATGAACAACTACCGCGTCTTCAGCATCCAGGACTCACACCGCGATGCGCTCCAAACGCTAAGTGAGGAGTTGCCCGAAGTCAAGACGGTCGCCGTCAACGACCCGGGTGTCGCGGTGGACAAGGAGATAGACGTCGATGGTGACGGCGAACTCGAACCGTACGACCCTTATCTCGAAGGGACTGCCAATGATTACTGGACCAAGGATGCGAACGGGGAGACGTTCAAAGCGAGAGTCTGGCCCGATGTCGCGGTGTGGCCCGACTTCTCGCGTTCTGAGGTCCGCAGCTGGTGGGCCGAACAACACGACGTGTTGTTCGATGCCGGCTTCGACGGGATCAAAAACGACATGGGTGAGCCGGCGGTATTCCAGAAGAATACCCGTTACGACTGGACGATGCCGGTGGACAACATCCACGGGACGGGTAATGACACGATGTTGCACGAGGAGTATCACAACATGTACGGGTTCGACTATGCCCGGGCATCTCGTGAGTCCTACGACCTCTACAAGCCCGACGACCGTCCCTTCCTGTTGAACCGGAACCTCTACGCTGGCGGCCAGCGGTACGCGGCAATCTGGACCGGTGATTGCGTGAGTATCTGGCCCCACTTGCAGATGCAGATTCCGATGATGATGAACATGGGAATCTCTGGGCTCGCGTTCTGTGGTCACGACGTCGGCGGATTCGTCGGGCGGCCTTCTCCCGAACTATTCAAGCGCTGGATAGAACTGGGAGCGTTCATCCCCTTCTTCCGGAACCACACCGACACCCACAGGAAGCAAGACCCGGACCTTCCGCGCAATCAACACCCGTGGACGTTCGGCGAGGAAGCCGTGGATATCACGAAAAAGTACACTGAGCTTCGCTACAAACTGCTTCCGTACCTCTACAACGAGTTCCAGGAGTCGTCAGAAAACGGGAAGCCGATCTTCCAGCCGCTGGTCTTCCAATTCCAGGACGACGACGAAGTCCGTGGCATCGCCGACCAGTTCCTCTTCGGCGACGACGTGCTTGTTGCACCAGTCGTCGAAGAAGGTGCGACGGAACGCGACGTCTACCTACCAGACGGTGAGACTTGGGTCGACTTCTGGACGAACGACGTGTACGACGGTGGGCAGTGGATGACCGTCGACGTCCCGATCGACCATCTGCCGATCTACGTGCGTAAAGACTCGATCATCCCAATGCGCGAGGTGCAGCAGTACACGGGAGAAAAGCCACTTACGACGCTTCAGTTGAACACCTACCTCGACGAAGAAGCTTCGTACTCGTTCTACGAGGACGACGGCGCGACCAACGACTTCGAGGACGGCGAGTACAACGTGACGAACTTCACCATCACGGGGACGGGGGGTGGTGTCGTCACCTTCGAATCCGAGATGGAAGTCGAAAACTACGACGACTCCCAACTCTCGTCGTACCTGTTGCGACTCGACCGTTCGCAAGCGCCGAGGAAAGTCCAGGCCGGCCCGACCAAGTACGAAGCGGTCGATGCCGACATGGTCGAAGAGACGGCGAACTCGTTCGCCTACAGTGACGACGAGGACGCTGTACTCGTCCACATTCCTGCCGACGAAGAGCGCAAAGTAACGCTCTTTTTCAACGGTCGGGGTAACGGCCAAAGTAACGGTCACGGCTACGGTCGGGGAACCGGACAGCAGTAGACGGCCACCCAACCTTAACCCTACTGCGCGTTTCGTTTTTTTGCGATGTTGGGGCTGGCAGACGTTCACGGTGCTACCTGCCGTCTGCTCGGGAGACGTCGCTTTGGCTCCGCGAGAGACTGTCCCTACTCGATAATATACTTCGCATCAGACGTTTCTACGCAAAACTGGCCACTAACCACGTAGAACGCTTCTTCTTGCTTAGCGATATTCGGAAGACTGGGCCAACTAGACAGTGCCAAGATAGCGAATATATTTGATAATTACCAATTATGTGAGTACGTTTGTAATGGCCACATTGTCAATATATTGATGTCCACACCCTTTGAAGAACGGTAATTAATTTACCAATACAGATCATGAACATCGACCGTCGGTCCGTCCTTAAGACATTCGGCTTGGTATCTGGCGCAGGTGGCGCCGGTTTTCTCGTTGGCGCCATTGATTCCCCAGGTTGCCTCCCGGAGACCGTCTCACAGAACGAACGATGGCCGCCACGGTTCACCGCGAACGACTACCTCTTTCACGGTAAAGTCATCGGTCCCAGTAACGCACCCGTGGTGATCGTCGTCCACGGTGGTCCAGGTGCGGATTATCGGTCATTGCGTCCGCTAACCCGTCTATCGCCTCACTTTCGTGTGGTGTTGTACGACCAGCGAGGGACTGGCTTATCGCCCCGTGTTTCTCCCGACCAGCTGTCATTCCAACAGTACCTCAATGACCTTGATGCAATCGTGACGATGTTTGGAGCCGAGAGCAGCGAAACTGTTCTCCTTGGTCACTCGTTTGGTGGCCAGCTTGTAGCACAGTACGTCTCAACGTATCCCGAAAAAGTGGATTCTGTGATTATGGCGGAACCTGGTCCATTGAATCAGGAGATGGCTGCAAATGGTCCAACACGCGGGTTCACCCTGGATTCGATACTTCCAGGTACGATCGCTCGCATAGAATCACGGAATCTGGACTGCCCCGACGAACACGCTGGCGACGATTACTTCATCGAACAGATGATGGTGCGCGCGAATCCCGGCTATTGGTGTGACAATATACCACCTCGGAACGTACTCTGGCGGGCCGGGTATGATGCGAATCAACAGGTCACTGCTTCGATGAACCAGAGCACCGGTGAACTGATGGATCTTGTTTCCGATATCGATCGATACCAAGGACGCATCCTCTTTCTTGCAAGCGAGTGTAATAGTGTGATTGGAGAGACATACCAACGAAAGCAGATGAACTACGTGCCGAACTCGACGCTGGAGGTCATTCCCGATGCTGGCCATCATATATTTCACGACAATCCTGAATACGCACTTGACACAGTGATCTCCCATCTGGGCACTGGGGTGGATGAGGGAATCGTCAGATAGCGGTTGATTGGTAGATACCAGCGTATCATAGAATGCGTCTCACACTCTCTACCTACGAGTATACAGCTCTCAATTCGCGCATAAGCTCGTGGTCGTGGCAGTTGAGCAGGTTGATCAGAAACTCCGGTGGTTGTTCGAAGGTGTCGATGCCGACCCGCCGTCGTATGATGAACTGGCGAACATCCGGCAGCGCTCTCAGCTCCTCGAAACAACTGTCGATATCGACGCCAACGAGGTCGTTATTCGATTGACTGCGGCGGGCGAAGACGTGGCAGCCCCGGACACTGGCAGGGTGCAAGCTGCTGGTGGCAGGGACCACGACGACGCACTCCTGCAGATCGAAAATGAACTCACAGCGCTTGGGTTCACTGTCTCAGTTTGCACACAGGACGGAAGCGAGAAGCCCAATGCAAGGGCTACGCACCCCGACCGAGCGGAGACGTTCGCCATATGAATCGACTGCGTCGAGACGGTGCAGTGTGCGTTCGAGTGAGTAGTCGCGTCTGTGCCCATGGATGTTCACTGGATTCCGTGAGTGCGTGCGCGGACCATCAGACAAGAGACGGTCCGCTAGCTATCGAACTACAGAGGTGAATTGGTGGTATCGAAGTCGAACGTCGAGTTGCTACTGGACGACCGTCACGTCGAATTTCCCGCGCCAGCGGTAGCGCCGGCCACCCCAGACGAACGTTCGGCGGATGAGTCCGTACAAAAGGAGGGGCACGAACACGAACACCGCCGGGTAGGCCAGCACGGCCGTCCACCGGCGGACGCCCAGGAGTTCGTTGACGGCGAGGTGCAGCACCGTCAGGACGGCCGCCGCGTAGAGCGGGGCCAGGATCGCGCCTGCGAGGACAAGCAGCGAGACGAGGACGGTCCCGGCGATGGCCCCGGGAAAATGCCACCGGAGGATCTGCGTCCACCGGACCGGGCGCTCGACCGCCTCGCGGATGGTCCCCCCAATAGGGACGATACGCGTCCGGCCGACGTTCGTCACCTGGAGGTACTCCATGAGGAGCCCGTCGTCGCTGACGGTCCGCCGAAGGTCATCGAGAAACGCGGCCTCGTCGATGTCGCCTCGCTCGAACATGACCGCGCCGCCCCAGATCTGGTTGCCGAGAGAGAGGGGTAACGAGCCAGCAGCGGCGTACAGCGGTTCGAGCAGCACCGACAGGGGGTCCCGCCCGACGAAGTACGGCACCTCAGACACCGGCCCGTACTCGTCGTAGTCCGCGCTACAGGTCGCCAGCCAGTCCGGAGGATGGTGAAAATCGTCGTCCGTCCAGACGAGCCGCTCGTGGCGCGCGGCCTCCATCCCGGCGGCGATGGCGTTGGCTTTCCCCGAACAGTACTCCGGCTCACCGGCGGCGATGATCCGGACGCCCTCTGGGTAGTCGGCCCGCTCAGTGACGGGGTCATTCGCACCGTCGTGGATGACCAACAGCTCGTCGCTGTCTCCGAGTTGGGCGGCCAGCTCCGCGCACGCGTCGGTCCACCTCGTCGTCGGCAGGATAATACTCGTCGGCGGTCGGGCAGACATGACGTCTACCTCTCATCGCCCGGTGGCGATGAGTGCGATGCCGGCGATCCATGGACACTTATGGTCACGACTTTTGCGGTGGTGACCCATGGAGAGCGCATGCGCTACGCCACTATGGTGGCCTACCCCAATGAGGAGGGAATCAACCGACTCGACCGGCAGGTCACCGAGCTCGGCTTGGAATACCGGGCTATCCACCGCATGGAACTCCTCGCTGACGACACTGTCGCCATGTTCGCCGAGGGCCGCGGCGACGTCGAGGGGCTCCGTCGGGTACTGTCAGAGTCGCCCGAGGTCTTCGAGTTCTCGGTCTCCGGCGATGACGCCGGATTCTTCGCCTACACGCGCTACGCGGCGGATGACTTGACTCGAATGCTCATGGAGGGCCGACGCGAGTCGTCCTACCTGATCGACATGCCGATCGAGCACACCGACGACGGCGGCCTCCGGGTGACCTACATCGGGACGGAGGCGGCCTTCGCTGACGCGCTCTCCGACCAACCGGATGGCGTCCGGGTCGAGGTCGAGCGGACCGGTCCGTACGCGCCCGGCTCCCGCCACGTCGTTTCTCAGTTAACCGAGCGACAGCGGGAAGTGCTCGAAGTGGCGGTCGATCTCGGCTACTACCAGGAGCCCCGTGAGGCGACTCACGACGAGATCGCGGCGGCGACCGGGCTCGCAGAGACGACGGTCGGCGAGCACCTCCGGAAGATCGAGGCGACAGTGTTCTCGTCGCTTCACGTCGCAGTCTCCGATCGGTGAAGCGACTGACCGTCTCGGTGGACTTTGGCTCTGGTAAGCTGATTAGTCGCCACCGACTGCGCGGACGTCGGCTGGTCTTGCCTCCACAGATCCGCCGTGGTACAGGAGCACGTTCTCCATCGGCGAGACGTGATTGACCGTAATTGTGTGGTCCTGCTCGAACGCCTCCGGAACTCGGTCTGCGGACATGAAATATTTAGCCACATCCCTCCTCGAATGAGTTCAGTAGAAGGCCTGCAACATCCAAATCGAGCTATGCTCGTACTCACCACAATACCGGCAAGTTCAGGGTCGGTCCAGTTCCTTATCCCACGCCTTCCATGTCTTCAACAGCGGGATGATAGTATAGTCGTCCACGATTTCCTTGCCGTCGAAGAGGTCCCAGACGTACTCTTTCAGCGCGTTCAGATCAGTGTGCCACGCGCTAAAGACGAGGTCGTATTCGCCGAGACAGGAACTCGTGTTGTAGACGAGACCCTCGTCGATGAGCATCGTGATGAACTCGGTCCGCACCTCGGAGGAAACGTGCTGGTCGAACGAGACAAGCACCTGCGCGTCGGCGAGGTCGGCCTCCTGAAGGACGATGACCGCGAGGATTTCGAGTACGTCGCTCTCTTGGAGCTTCTCGCGTCGTCGTCGGACTGCGGTTCGAGAAAGGCCGACGCGCTCGGCGAGTTCGGTGTCAGATATGCGGCCGTTCGCGTTGAGCGCGCGGAATATCTCGTAGTCGTGCTCGTCGAGGTAGTTTTCGAGGACGGCCTCTGGTGTGTTCGGGTCGGACGGCGCGTCGGCGGACGTGAGGTCGGGGTTCCCCATGGTTAGATATATTTGTGGGATTCGATTTGAAACTGCTGGTGCGTGAACGAATCAAAACGACACATGAGTTGTGTCGAATCGGCTATTCATTCGCGCCGCGCCAAGAGATGGTACGATAATGGTACGCTTCGCGGAACGCAGCTTCGAGGGCGGTGCTGCGGTCAGGCCGCGCGGCGTGTTCGGGCCGTCCGACGCAATCGAAACTCCCGAGACGCCCGGTGCGGCTGGGACGTCACCACCCTGCCTCACCCCGCGGGAGCGGTTCGTAGGAGATGTCGTAGCCGAACGCCTCGGGGCCGATGACGTCAAGCGCCTCGGGCGTCGTGAGCAGTTCGGGCGCAGGAACGCCGAGGACGCGGACACGCTGGCCGTACCGCAGGGCGTCAGTGGTGACCGGTGCGCCGGTGTCATTGTCGACGAGGCAGATGAGGTCAGGGACCGTCGTGCGGAGGTCGCCGTCGTCATCGCGCGCGATGAGGAACTCGTTTTGGAACTCGATTTCGAGGGTCGCCTCCTCGTCCAACCCGGTGAGCGTGACACTCCCGAGGGCAAAGCCGTCGCGGTTGCGGCGGTGTACGTCTACAATTTTCCCGGCGAACAGCTCCTCGCCGTCGAGGAGTTCACGGCTGGCGTCAACGGGGTCGGTGCCAGCGTCTCGGGCACGCTTGACTGCCCGACCGAGTTCGGTCGCGAGCGAGACGGTGTGCGGAACCGCGTACTCCGAGACGAACTCGCCGGTCATAAGCGGGAAGGCGTAGCCCGAGCGGCCGCCCATCTGGACGGTGATGGCCCGTGCGAGGTCTTCGAGGCGCTTGGCCGAGTCGATGTCCCTGTAGACGACCTGATTGCCGCGCTCGTCGGTCGTCGCCGCGTAGTTCACGGGCGTTCCGTAGATGAAGAACGTGTCCATCTGGAGTTCGGGAAACGCCCGGCCCATGCCGTCGGCATCGACTACGGGGAGATCAGTCATCGCCGCCACGCACAGGGGGGCCATGCTGTTCGAACCCCCAATTTCACCCGGGATGAGGACATCCACGGTCTTGCCGGAGAGCTCTTCGATAGCTCGCAGCGACTGCACCTCCTCCTCGCCGCCGGAGAACTTCTCCACGCTGATGGTTGGCGCGCCCATCCCGCCGACGCTCGCCACGGTGGCGTCGGCCGGCAGGTCCTGCGGATCAACCAGTTCGACCGAGTCGGGGTAGGCGTCGTCTTCGAGGAGTGTCTGCAGGCGCAGTCGGCCGAGGCGGGGATTGCCGCCGCCGCCGGTGCCGAGGATGCCCGCGCCGATGCCGAGCGCTTCGAGGTCGTCGAGCGTTATCTCCGTCAGGTGTGGGATGTCAAAACTCATGGGTGGTCCGCGAGTGGTTCGTAGGTTGCTTCGAGGCCGAACGACTTCGGGCCCCACACGTCGAGTGCGGCGGGGGTCCGCATTATCTCGGGCGTCCGGATGCCGAGCACGCGGACTCGAGCTCCGTATCGGAGGCTCTCTGTCGGAATCGGACCGCCCGTTTCGCGGTCGAGGACGGTGATGAGGTCGGGCACGGTCGCCACGTAGCTCCCATCGACCGCCGCGCCGAGATTCTCGTTTTGGAACTCGATGCGCATCGTCGACCCCTCGTCGCCGTCGAGGCCATCGATGTCGACGTGGCCGAAGACGAAGCCGTGTTCGGTGCGGCGCTGTACGTCCACGATTTTCCCCTCGAACAGCGACCGCGCCTCGCCATATATCGACTCGCGGGTCACCTCACGGATGGCGTCCATCGCGTCGTCCTCGGCGAGCCGGAGCGCACGGCCGAGGTCGCGTGCGAGTGACATCGTGCCGGGGATGGCCGTCTCTTTGACCTGCCTCCCGGTCATCGGGTAATCAGAGACGTAGGCGACGCCGCCCATCCTGACCGTGACGCCGCGGGCCAGCCACTCCAACTGGTCGTTGTCGTCCGTCTCGATGATGCAGGTGTTCCCCCGCTCGTCGCTGACGGCCGCGGGCGTCCCGCTGACTCCGTAGATGTTGAACGTCTCGTGTTGCAGTTCGGGGAAGGCCCGACCCATGCCGTCAGCGTCGACCACGGGAAGCCCACGGCGGGCCGCAACGGCGAACGGGAACGTCGAGTTGATGCCGCCGCACTCGATGGGCATCGTCGCGTCGGCGGTCTCTCCGAGTTCACGCTCAATGCGGTCCAGCGAGGCGACGGCCTCCCGCCCGCTCGGAAGCTTCTCGACCGAGACGGTCGGCGCGCCCATCTGCGCGGTCGGGACAACGAAGTCGTCCGCGTCCAGTTCGTCCGGGTCGAGGAGTTCGACCGGACCAAACTCCTCGATCGCCTGCTTCGCTACGAGCTTGCCGACGTGGGGGTCGCCCCCGCCGCCCGTCCCGAGGATGGTTGCGCCGAGTGCGATGTCCTCGATTTCCTCGACGCCGATTTCGACCATCATTAGTGGTCGAGCGCTCCGGCGGCCTTCACCTTGATTCGCACCGCGTTGCCAGGCAGGTACGAAAGCGGGACCTCCTCGACATCGACGATGTCCACGCTATCGGCGTCCGCTCCCGCTGCGAGGGCGTTTTCGGTGGCCTCGTCCTTCGCGTGCTGGATGGCCTCCTCGCGGTCCATCTCGTCGAGACTATAGATACGATCGACCTCGCCGGAGACCTGCGCAATGGCGACGCCGACGGCGTTTGCGACCTCGTAGTGGTCGGGCTTGTAGACCTCGCTCGCGCCCCCGATGTCGTCGGGGACGAGGATGCTCCCCCCGCCGACGATGACCACAGGGACCGGATCGGCACTCGTCTTCATGCGGTCGACCTCGCGCTCGACGCACTCTCTGACGTACTCACGGGCCGCCTCGACGGTCTCGACACCCACGTCCGGCGTCACGGAGCCGATGTCGATGGTTCCTGCGGCGACTTCGAGGTCGGTCGCGGTCAACGTCTCGCCGCCGAAACACCTCGCCTCCTCGGTCAGCTTGTAGCCGACGCTCTGGGGGCCGACCGTCACGCCGCCGTCGGTCGAGACGATGGAGCCGCCACCGATGCCGATGGCGATGATGTCGGGCATGCGGAAGTTGGTCTTCACCTCGCCGATTTCGACGGCGACGCTGCTCTCGCGGGGGAAGCCCTCGGTAACCGCGCCCACGTCGGTGGTTGTGCCGCCCACGTCAACGATGATGCCGTTTTCGACCTGCGAGAGATACGCCGCGCCGCGGACCGAGTTCGAGGGGCCGCTGGCAACCGTGAAGATGGGGTAGCGGATGGCGTAATCGACGCTCATCAACGTCCCGTCGTTCTGGCCAAAGTAGAGGTTCGCGCCGATGCCGCGCTCGTCCATCGCGTCGACGAAGGCGTTGGCTGCCTCTGACGCGACGCTTGTGAGCGCAGCGTTGAGCGCCGTCGCGTTCTCACGTTCGAGCAGGCCGACACTGCCGATTTCGTTCGAGACCGAGATGGGCACGTCGTCGCCGACCTCCTCGCGGATGAGTTCCGCGACCCGCGTCTCGTGGTCGTCGCGAACGGGCGAGAAGACGCTCGTCACGGCGAAGGCATCCACGTCGGCGAACTCGCGAATCTGGGCTCTGACCTGCTCTTCGTCGAGGTCATTGAGGAGTCGGCCGTCGAACTCGTGGCCGCCGTCGAGGATAGCGACGTTGTTTCCGATGGCCTCAGCGAGGTCGTCAGGCCACTCCAAGAGCGGGCGAATGCTCCGGGTCGCGGGCGCACCGATACGGATGACGCCGACCTCGTTAAGGCCGCGGCGCTCCGTGATGGCGTTCGTCGCGTGGGTGGTGCCGAGCATCACGTAGTCGAGTTCGTCCTCGGAGACGCCGCTGTCGTCGAGGACCACGTCAAGGGCACTGAGGATGCCCGTCGTGATGTCCTTGGTCGTGGGGGTCTTCGTCTTCGCACGGAGATTGTCGTCGCCATCCATAACGACGGCGTCCGTGTTGGTACCGCCGACGTCGATTCCGATTCGGTAGTTAGTCATGTTTGGATTGCTGGAGAGTTTCGAGTGGTTCGTAGTCGATACTGTAGTCGAAGTACGCCGGTCCGACGAGGTCGAGCCCCTCGTCTGTCCGCCACTTCGGCGAACACGGCATGCCGATGACCTGCACGCGGTGGCCGTAGGCGAGTCGTTCGGTGGTGACTGGGTCACCAGTCTCAGCGTCTAGGACCGTAATCAGGTCGGGTGTGCTCGCCACAACGCCGCGCTCAGAGTCGCAGGCGACGAGGTTCTCGTTTTGGAACTCGAGGGTGAATCGTCGGCCCTCACAGTTGTCGATGCCGTCGAGCGTCGCCTCGCCGACTGTGAATCCACCCTCGGTCCGGCGCTCCACGTCGGTTATCTTCCCCGTGAACAGCTCGTAGCCATCCGTGAGGTCGAGGACCGCCTCGACGGGGTCCCGCGAGCGGTGCTTGGCAGTTCGAATCGCCTCGCCGATGTTGTGGGCGAGAGACATCGAGTCAAGAATCGCGTGCTCGCGGACCTCTGCGCCGGAGAGCGCGTAGGTTCCGATCATGCACGCGCCGCCCATCTCGATGCTCGTCACGCGGGCAAATGCCTCGGCGTACTCGTTGCTGACGGTGTTCACGAGAAGCGAGTTGCCTTTCTCATCGGCGATGCTCATTGGGGTCGCGCTGACGCCACCCATCGTGAGCGTCACCATCTGCACCTCAGGGAACGCCCGGCCCATACCGTCGGCATCCACGAGGGGAATCCCGAGGGCTGCGGCGACGGCGATAGGGACGGTGCTGTTCAGTCCGCCCGCCTCGATACTCATCGTCGCGTAGGCCTCCTGTCCGAGGTGCGTTTCGAGCGCCTCGAAGGCGGCCAGCGCCTCGGTTCCCTTCGGCATCTTCTCAACCATCACGGTCGGCGCGCCGAGCATCGCGCTCGGGATAACGAGCGCGTCGTCGGGCACGTCTCGCGGGTCGATGAGGTCGACGGGGCCGTGCTCTTCGATCGCCTGCTGTGCCATCAGCTTCCCGATGTAGGGGTCGCCCCCGCCGCCCGTCCCGAGGACGGTCGCGCCGGTGGCGAAGTCGTCGATGTTGTCTGTGGTTATCTTCATGGTTCTTGGGTGTTCGATGCGACTGTCTCGTCGGCGACCGCCGCGACGGCCACGTCGGGCACGTCGTCGAACGCGTCGGCGTACGCCTCGTCGTAGATATGACACCGGACGCTGGGACCGGCGTCGACCACGACGAACTGCGGTTCGTCGGCCGAACATGCGTCCGTCGCGTAGGGACACCGCGTGTGGAACCGACAGCCGCTGGGCACGTCCCGCGGGCTCGGGATTTCGCCCCGGAGCGGTTCGTGCCGCGGCTTGTACGCCTTTTCTTTGTCGGTCGTGACGGGAATCGCGGAGAGGAGCGCCCGCGAGTAGGGGTGTCGCGGCCGCTGGAAGACTTCCTCCGTGGGGCCGCGTTCCTGAATCTCGCCGAGGTACATCACGGCCGTCTCGTCGGCGAAGTTGCGGACCAACGAGAGGTCGTGGGTGATGAACAGGTAAGTGAGACCGAACTCCTCCTGTAAGTCTTCGAGGAGCGCGATAATCTTCGCCTGCACGCTCACGTCGAGGGCGCTCGTCGGCTCGTCGAGCAAGAGCAGTTCAGGCTCGACCGCGAGCGAGCGGGCGATGTTTACCCGCTGTTTCTGCCCGCCGGAGAGTTCGTGCGGGTACTTGTTCCAGTACTCGTCGTTCAACTCGACGCGTTCGAGCAGGTCGACCACTCGCTCCCGGAGATCGGACTTCGGAACGTCGCGGGCCCTCAGCGGGACCGCGAGCGACTTGCCGATGGTCCGCCGGGGGTTCAGACTCGACGTGGGGTCCTGAAACACCATCTGGACGCGCGACCGGAGGCGAGCCAGTTGCTCGTCCGTCGCGTTCGTGATGTCCTCGCCGTCGAATCTGACGGTCCCGCCGGTCGCGCCGGTCAGGCCGATAATCGTCCGGGCGACGGTGCTTTTGCCGCTGCCGGACTCGCCGATGAGCGCGAGGGTCTCCCCGCGCTTGATGTCGAATGAGACGCCGTCGACCGCTTTCACGTGATCGGACGTGCGCTTGATGATGCCGCTTTTCACTGGGAAGTACTTCTCGAGGTCGTCGACCGCGAGCAGGGGTTCGGACACGTCAGTCACCCCCCGCCTGCTTACCCGGTCGCCGGGTCATGTGGCTCCGGGTCTCCTCGACCGTCGGCCGCTCGGCGTCTGGCACGGTCTCGTCGTAGAGGACGCACTCGACGCCCGTCTGCGGGCCGCGCTCGTACATCTCCGGGCGGGCCTCCTCGCACTCGGTGGTGGCGTAGGGACACCGCGGCGCGAACCGACAGCCCGACGGTGGGTCGAGATACTCGGGAATCGAGCCGTCGATGCCGGTCGCCATCTCGTTGCCCGTCAGGCGCGGAATCGACGCGATGAGCCCCTGCGTGTAGGGGTGTTTCGGGTTCTCGAACAGCTCTTCGGTCGGCGCGGTCTCGACGATGCGGCCGCCGTACATGACGTACACGCGGTCGCTCACTTGTCTGGCGACGCCGAGATTGTGGGTGATCATTAGGACGCTCAGGTCGTGGTTCTCGATGAGGTCCTTCAGCAGGTCGAGAATCTGGTCGTGAATCGTCACGTCCAGCGCGGTGCCGATTTCGTCGGCGATGAGCAGCTCCGGCTCGTTCAGCAGGGCCTGTGCGATGAGCGCGCGCTGGCGCATCCCGCCAGACAGTTGGGTCGGATACGAGTCCATGATGTTCTCGGGGTCCGGCATCTGGACCTCGCGGAGCATCTCCAAGACGCGCTCGCGCGCCTCATCGCGCTCGCCGCTGAAGCGGCGGCGGAAGAACTCCACGACGCCCGTGTCGCTGTCGCCGCCGAACTGCGCGGTGTCGGTGAGCTGTTCGCCGATGGTGAACGTCGGGTTCAGACTCGACATCGGGTCCTGAAAGACGAGGCTCATCCGCTGGCCCTTGACGCGCTCGAACTCGCGGTCCGAAAGCGACAGCAGCTCCGTCCCGTCGAACGTGATTTCGCCGTTCACGCGGGCCGGCGGCTGGTTGAGTAGGCGCAGGATGGACTTCATCGTCACCGACTTGCCGCAGCCGGTCTCGCCGGCGATGGTAACGACCTCGCCTTTGCCGATAGAGAGGTTGACGCCGTCGATGACCTCCGCGAAGCCGTCGAACGATTCAAAGCCGACTTCGAGGTCTTCGACGGTCAAAAGCGGGTTCTCGGCGACCGGTTCGTCGAGTCTCATCGGTTCACCTCCACGTCGAAGAGGTCACGCAGCCCGTCGCCGAGCATGTTGAACCCCATCACGAGGACGAAGATGGCGAGCCCGGAGAAGACGCTCACCCACCACGAATCGGGCAGGTACGAGGTCCCCTGGCTGACCATCGTCCCGAGGCCGGGTTGGGGGGGCTGGACGCCGACGCCGATGAACGACAGGCCGGCACCGATGAGGATGACGAAGCCTGCGTCGAGAGTCACCTTGACCAGAATCGGCGACAGCGTGTTCGGGAGGATCTCCCGAAAGAGGATGTGCGGCGTGCTCGCGCCGGCGAGCTTCGCGGCCTGCACGTACTCCTCGCTGCGCTCGCTGGCGACGATGCTCTGGACGAGGCGGGCGTGCCACGTCCACCACAGCGCCGCGATGGCTATCATCGCGTTCGTCAGCGTCGGCTCTAAGGCCGACGTGATTGCCAACGCCATCACGAGCGGCGGTAAGGCGAGCGCCGTGTCGGTCGCCCGCATGATAATCGTCTCCACCCAGCCGCCGTAGTAGCCGGCGACGAGGCCGAGCAGCACGCCCACGGGGACGCCGAAGCCGAGGACGACGGCCACGAGCATGAGCGACAGCCGGTAGCCGAAGAGGATGCGCGAGAGCACGTCGCGGCCGACGTGGTCGGTCCCCAACGGGTGGTCGAGGCTCGGCGGCTGGAGCGTGTTCGAGAAGTCAGTAAACTTCCCGGCGTGTTCGGGGTACGGCGCGACGACGGGCGCAAAGACGGCGAGCAGGACGATGGCGACGATGATGCCGAGGCCGACGACGCTCATCGGCCTGCTCGTAAAGCGCTTCCACGACCGCTGCCAGAGTTCGCGGCGCTCGGCCGAGACGAACCGGTCGAGGACGCCCGCTGACTCGGTGCTCATGTCGCCTCCTCCATCGCCAGTCTGATGCGCGGGTCAACGCGACCCAACAGGACGTCCACGAGGAAGTTGATGCTCACGAACGCGACGCCGATGGTCATCGTGACGCCGACGACGGCGTTGAAGTCGTTGTTCAGCACCGCGGTGACACCGTAGGACGCGAGGCCGGGCCACGAGTAGACGAGTTCGATGAGGAACGCGTTCCCCAGAAGCGAGGCGTACAGCAGCCCCAGAATCGTGAGCGTCGGGATGAACGCATTCTTGAGCGTATACTTGTACGTGACGAGCCACGAGGGGAGCCCGAAGCCGCGTTCGGCCTCGACGTAGTCCTGGTCTTTCACGTCGATCATACTCGACCGGGTGATGCGCATCACCTGTCCGATGCCGGCGAGCGAGAGCGCGAGCGCCGGGAGGATGATGTGCGCCCACGCGTCGACGTGGGCCGCGAGATTCCCCGACAGCAAGGTGTCCACGAGCAGGAAACCCGTGAACCGCGAGACGCCGGCACCGAACTCCGAGCCGAGCCGCCCCGTGATGGGGAGCCATTCGAGCAGGTAGCCGAATATCAGCTGGAACATGATCGCGATGAAGAAGCCGGGCACGCTCACGCTGAAGAATGCGACGAGCCGCGTCGCGTTGTCGGTGAGCCCGTCTTTATTCTGCGCGGCGATGACGCCGAGCGGAATCCCGATGACGACGGTGAGGAACATCGACACCGTGATGAGTTCGAGCGTCGCTGGCAGGTAGTAGACGATGTCGGTGCTGACCGCACGCTTCGTCTCGAGGCTCGTCCCGAGGTCGCCGACGAGCAGCCCCCGCATGTAGTCGAGGTACTGTAGAGGAATCGGCTTGTTCAGCCCCATCTCAGCGGTAAGCGCCTGCACCTGTTCTTCCGACGCGAGCGCGCCGAGGGCCATTCGCGCGGGGTTTCCGGGGAGCACTCGTGACGTGGTGAAGATGATTATCGACAGGCCGATGAGACTCACGAGGATGCCCGCGAGCCGGCGCACGAGATACTGCCAGTACTTCATTCTTGGTAGAAGTCGGGGAACCAGTAGTCGAAGCTCATCGACGGCCGGAAGGTGTAGCCCTTTACGTCGTCGGCGAAGGCGTGCTTCTTCGACTGGACGAAGATGAACAGGTCGGGGTACTGGTTCGCGATGCGTTCTTGCACCTCGGCGTACAGTTCGGCGCGAGTGTCGGCGTCGACCGTCGAGCGTGCCTCGTCGATGAGGGAGTCGACCGTCTCGTCTTCGAGGTGTTCCATGCTCATCCACGTCGACGCGGCCTCGGAGTGGTACTGGTTGTAGAACACTGTGTCGGGCGAGGGGTACACCGGCCCGTAGAACACCTGGTTGATGTGCGGCGTCTGTTCGACGCTCGTGGCGAGTTCGGTCATCGTCCCCCACGTCTGCGGGTTCAACTCGACGTTGATGCCGATTTCGTCCATGTTCTGCTGGAAGAGCAGGCCCATCTTCTCCTCGAGGCCGTAGTCCTTCACGTAGGTGTTCTGGACGGTGATGTCACCCTCCTCGTAGCCGGCGTCGGCGAGAATCTGCCGCGCCTTCTCGGGGTCGTAGGTCGGCTGGACGATGTTGTCGTTGTGGACACCGAACGACGTCGGGAGCGGTCCCTGTGCGGGGAGCGACCCCGGCGCAATTTCGTTGCGCGCCGTCTCGTAGTCGAAGCCGTAGGCTATCGCCTCGCGGACGGCGGGGTCGTCGGTCGGTGCCTTCTGGGTGTTGATTTTGAAGTAGAACGTCGTCACCGTCGGGATCGATTCGACACGGATGTCGTCTTCGGCCGCGAGCGCCTCGTAGGTCTCCTCGCTTTGGAACTGGCTCGACATGTCAAGTTCGCCCGTCTTCATCAGCGAGCGGACGGTCGGGTCGTTGGTGATGATTTGGACGGTGACGTTGTCGTACACTCTGTCTTTGAACGACCCCCAGTAGTCGGCGTAGCGGCTGAACGAAATCTGTGCCTGCCGCTCGAACCCCGTGAGTTCGTACGGGCCGGAGCCGGCGTCGCTGTCGTTGAGGAACGACTGACCGTAGTCGCCGCGGTTGCCGAAGTCGCCGTCTTCAGCGTTGTCGAGAACGCGCTGTTTGTCCACGACGAACAGCAACACGAGCGTCGCGAGGAACGGCGAGTGGACGCGGTCGAGTGTGAACGACACCGTCCGATCGTCCTCGACGGTCACGTTCTCCTTCGAGAGGACATTTCCAAGCAGCGACGAGTAACCCTGGTTGATATCGAGGAATCGCTCAGCCGAGAATTGGACGTCCTCTGCCGTGACGGGGTTGCCGCTGTGGAACGTCGCGCCCTCCCTGAGCGTGAACGTGTAGGTCTTGTTGTCGTCCGAGACTATCCAGTCCTCTGCGAGGTGCGGCTGCAGGTTCCCCTCCGTGTCGGGGAACACGAGCGGGTCGTAGAGGTTGACCAACGCGAGCACCTGCGTGTAGTCTGTCCCCTTCGCAGGGTCGATGGTCCCGAAGCGCTGGGTCGCGCTCATCCGGAGCATCGAGCCACTGGAGTCGCTGCCGGACGACATCCCTGTCTCCGTTCCCTCGGAGTCGCCGCTCGAGGCCATGGTCTGTTCTTCGCCGTCGTAACTCTCGCCGCTGCCGGAACAGCCAGCGAGTCCGGCGATACCCGCTGTCCCGAGGGTTTTGAGGAAGTTTCGACGACTCTTCGGGTCACCAAAGCGAGAGCGGACAGACTCCGACCCAACTTGCGATCGCATCTGTGTGATATCTTTTCTCGACATACGTTACACACCCACACAGTGATTCAATGGAATATAAAGGTTCCGTATAGACACCCAAAGTAGCTTAGTCAGGTCAAAGTGGAATGTTATTTGAACAATCTGGAACAAAGTTATGGCCCACTTGTCACACTGTCGCAGTCAAGACCGCAACGATCGACTGAACCCGCCAGACTCGTATTCCGTCGTCGGCCACAGTCGACTCAACTACGTCGAGCGAAACTTCAGCGAGAAATGGTTTTACAGAAGTGCAAGGAGATGCCCCGAGGCGATTCACACCCTCACAATGCGAGTCGAATTCGAAATCCGCGAGACGAGAGTTCTCTGCACCCTTCCAGGGGAAATAAAATCACTCACGGGGAGCTGTTGAGAAGTCGCAGTGCGGTAGAAACCCAACTCGGGATTGAAACATAAGAGCGCGTGAGCGTTCATCCGAATAGGTCCGTCGCAGTGCGGTAGAAACCCAACACGGGATTGAAACAAGTCATCATCCGATTCGGCGAGATCTCGGTCACTGTCGAAGAGGACAACTCGACCCTATTGGTTGATGCAGATGGGGACACACTTGTTGACCGTATCTACGATGAGTTGGGTAAGTTAATTGACGAAGCAAACCGACGAGTACGTGAAGGTGAGGAGGCGCGCGAAGATGCGTGGCGACGGGCCGTCAAGGACTACTGGAAATACAGTCATTAAATCGGTCGGTAAGCACACCTACTTACTGGTCAGCTCACTCCAGGTTCTCGGAAGTAACAGGGTAGGTGCGCTGATTATATTCTCTGTAGTTACCGTTCGGCTTTGACCAGTTCCGAGAAACGACTATTCTCGGAACTGCTGAGTCTCGAGAATAGTTCCTGCATACGACACTGTCTAGTTAACCTCCTGAGCTGGCGTTCGACCACCGAGCGATTGGTGTGGTCGCTGAAAATTATAGTAATGAACAAACACTGCAAGCCACTGGCGGACGCTCAGCCGACTGCCCACCCATGAGTTATGGAAACGGTCGACCCTCCTTTTGAACGTGTGAAACCACTTTTCGATCAGGTTTCGCTCTGTGCAGTCGACCCCGACTGTTCAACCCTAATCGAGAGAAGGCAGTCCGATAGCCGAAGGCATCGGCGAGAAACACCGCGTCTGAAAAGTCGTGTTTCTCGCAAACGCCGTGGAGAAACGCAGCCGCCGGCTCAGTCCCATGATTCTTGAACAGTGCGACGTCAAGAATCACTTTTGTGTCGAGGTCTATTGCAGCGTACAACCAAGACCACTCACCGTTAATCTTGACAGCGGTCTCGTCGACAGCGACCCGCCTCGGCTGCGCCTTCGGCGAGTCTGCAACGCTGTCAGCTAACCGATGTACCCAGTGCCAAACAGCTTGATGAGGGCGCTCAAACCCGAGCAATCGAAGAATTTCTTTTGTCTCTCTGAGTGAACAACCGGTCGCGTGGAACTGGACGGCGAACACCCTGACGGGCGTCCCCAGAACGCTTTGCGTTCTGGTGGGCTGCACGAGAGCAAAGCTCTCGTGAACGTTCGAAAGACGCTTGCGTCTTTCGAGCCCACAAACTCGCGCCGCGAGTTTGGGACGTCCCCAGAAATCGGAGATTTCTGGTGTGCGAACGAGACGCTTCGCGTCTCGTCAACGTCGCTGTCCGCTCACGCTCCCACGTTTCTTCATAATCCGCCGCAAAGCACTCGCTGAACAGGGCTGCGAGCATTATCCCAAACTCACTCAATGACCTGCTCGTTCCTCAAACTGGCGTAACTAGACAGTACCGGCATAAGATATATGACATAATAGCACGAAGAAGAGGTTAATGGGATTGGTACCCTATAGTAACGTTCGGTGGTCAGGCGTCGCAGTTACTGGTTCAATTCTCACACTACTAGTTGCCCTGTTGTACAAAACGTACGAGATCTGGCAACAGCCACCGCCATTCCTTATTCAAGATCGACCGATAGTTGTTTTCAATATTGCAGTAGCAACCACGTCAATTATCTTTACTATTGTGGGGCTTTACCTGGCGCGCAATGCATATCTTTGGTCGCTCAAATCTTCGAAACAGCAGGCAACGTGATTATTTTGTCCTCATATTAGAACTGACTCCGATAATACCCCGAATGATGAAATATTTTCAGACAATTTTGAAGAGTATGAATGATACTGACCGTCGTTCATTTAATGAAAGAATTCAAACCAGGCTATTCCGGGCACTACACTATTTTTTTGGAGCTTCTGTCTTACTCTATGTTTTGTCACGCAGTTACTAATTGCGTTTACTATGGATCATCAATGCTCAATATTTGCAAAAGTAACTGCAATATAAGTTCAAACCTACTCCTGCTGAGGTAGAGCGTAAATTAAAAGATGGACTCCGCCGCGGCGTAGAGAATTTAGAGGAGGATATCAAAGCAGGATTAGATTTAGCATCTGCTGCAATTGACGTAATCCTCACACTAATTGTCATCGTTCTCATTGCTATCTTTTTTGCATTGATTGAAATCGCCACTGGAGGGTCTGTTGGTGCATAATTTAATAGTATAACATAAATTTTGTATAATATCATTGGGTTAATTGTGTAGTTATATATCTTCACGCCCGAAGTATACCCAATGGCATTTTTTTGAGCGGCGAGGCCGACGTGAAGGGCAACTACCGATACAAGGTCGAGTCCCAAGTCAGAAGCCGAATTACGAAGCAACTGAAAGCCCGTTGAAATCCTCAGCGAACACTATCCTGAGATGTTTCAGAGCCTTCAGGGACTCATCTGCGAAGAGAGTGAGTAGCGGAGCGCGATAATTTTTTATCGGACGAGGCACAACCTCAGATTGTTCTCATTGGAGGTCACCGGCTCACGCCGGTAACCATCCTTAGAGTACTTCCGTAGTTGCACGTTTACTGGGAGCGAGGTCGCTCCCCCGAGAGACGAGAGACAGCGTGCAAGCTGAGTACGTCACCCTTGTGCGGCGACTTCGTTGTCGTCAGTCCCAACGCCGAGGTCGTACTCGACGTGGATGTCGCTGTACCAGACGACTGGCCGCTTCGACCGGCCGTCCTGCTCAAACTCGACGAGTCCGAGTTCGGCGAGGTCGTTGATAGCGTTCGAGACGTTCTTGATGTCGCGGTCGACGAGACGCGCGAGTTCGCGGAGGCTTTGTGGCTCTTCGCGGGCGGTGGTACGGATGAGTTCGAGGTTCTTCTCGCTCAGGACGCGTGCAAGTGCAGCCTCGTCTGGGAGTGAGACACCGTAGTGGTCATCAGTCAACTCGCCAGCGTCGGCTTTCGCTGCGGCTTCGAGTGCGCGGTCGAAGAACTCGTCGTTCGATTCGACGCGGACAGTGAGTGTGTTTTCGGGCATGGTCGGTTGGTTGTTGTAAATAGCACCCAATTAGTCACCGTCGGGGTGCCATCTACAGATGTTGGTACAGGTTCCAACAGGACAAGTATGTTGGTCTATTCGCCAACAAAGAGCTAGTTAGTACTTGTACATTTCAGGATAAGGATAAGGTATCCTGACGAGTGGTAGTATCTGCGAGTCTAGAACCACGTTCTCGACCGTCTTACTCCCCAATTCGAGACTCGAAGACTGACTCCAGATCGTGTCGAAGCAAACCACAACCATGAATCATATATCGCTATACGCAATCAGAGAACCTGCAAACCCACAGTTTCGGAGGATGGAGGTGTTGCGTGTCTTCTGTGTATATGAAGTGACAGTAAAACAATAACCGTCTGTCGATTCTGCAAAGTCTTCGATATCGGTCTGCACTCTCTTGATTGCAGATAAATGGCCAGGTCAACCACACAGATCGGAACCTGATCGGAAAAGTGATTTCACACGTCCAAAATAAGTTGACCGTTTCCATCAATCGTGGGTGAGCAATCAACTGACCGTCCACCGGTAGTTTGTAGTGTTTGTTCATACTATAATTTTCAGCAACTCTATCAACCGTTTGACGGTCGAACGCCAACTCAAGTGGTTAACTAGACAGTGCCGATTTTTATATAGTTCTAATTGGCTCTAGTGAATTACTAGACGGCAGTTTGTCCGTTAGTTCAAAGGGTCTGAAGCGGAAGGCTATCACTGCCTATGTCGAAGATCTCCTCCAAATTCTAACGACCGAAGTTAAGGCGGTCTAGTGGTTCACCCGAGCTGATACAATTTAGGCAAGGACTATCTCTCAATTGAGGCAGTAGGTAAAGTGGTTGTTTGACCTTACCAAATGTTCATTCCCATACACTACAAATGGATAATATGAAACGGAGGATATTCCTCGGATTATTAAGTGTGAGTATCGCTGGATGCACGGCAACTGGTGCTCCATCTAATGAGGATAGTCCAAATCACCAAATCATGGATACTCAATTTACCCTTGTAGACCCTAAAGAACGTAGCAACCCCGACGAATCAGATGTAGATAACCGATTCCAACACACAGCAAATGTTCAATTCAACACTACGAAGAATCAAATTATTGTCAAGGGCCGATTGAAAAGTGGAAGCAGATCCTGTATGGAGACTGTTCTTGAGTCGGCATCTTATAACGAAAAAAGCGATACCCTCACGGTAGTTGTATCCGATAATCGTGATGAATCAGCAACCATTTGTACCGAAGAAATTTCGATGGTTGCTTATGAATCAACAATTACATTTGATTCATCATTACCTGGTACTGTTGTAGTAAAGCACCAAAGTGAGGATCAAGAAATAGTGTTCACTGATAGCTTTACCCAGTAGTCTTTGTTGAAGTGTATGGTACGATCCCCAACCCAGGTACCAGCTTGTTGATTGTAGGTAGTCCCAGCAATGTATGGATAGCCGTGTGATAGCAGTGACTAGCTATCTGCTCAGAGAGGGACTCAAAGAATTCCCCGGAGTTGGCGGAACAATTCGTCTGTCGTAGGCTTGAATGAATATTCCAAAGAACACCTTGTCATGGATGTGCCCATATTTTGAAATTCCAACAACACTAGTCCTAATAGCGTATGTTGGTGAAACATCTTTAGCAAAACGATGCGTATTTGCATTTATCATTGGTATAATTTTGCGTGTACTCAGTAAGAGGAGATTATAACTACAACACAGAGTTTCACAAGCCAACGGAGCGAACAGACACTACTTATTTACTGTATGTTCCTCACTTGAGTACTCTCGTTCGAGTTCGTCGAGCGCATCCTGGACGTCGTCGGGTGCCATCTCCGCGACCGCGTCGAGTCCGTACTCAATGACGAGTGGCTTCACGTGGCGGTCCTTCAAAATCTGAAAATCACACTCGTAGTTGAGCCGCTGATACTGTTTGTCGAGGCGCTTTTTCATCGGGTCCGGCAGATAGACAGTCACGCCATTCCATTCGCTCTTGACGCTCTCTGCGTCCCATGGATTCTTGACGCGCACTTGCTTCTCTGCGTTCATTGCGCTCTCTGAATTCTCTGCATTCTTGTCATTCGTGTCCTTCTGGTCGTCGGCCTCGCCACCAAACCGGCGGTTCAGTCGACTATCAATTTCGTCGTCACTCATTGTCCACCTCTGCAGCGATTGCGGCGTACACATCGGTCATGTCCGTCTCCTCAGCCTCGGCTCCAAAGATCGAGCAGTGAGAGTTTACCGTCCGCTCGATAGCGGCGCGATGTCTCAGGTTTACGAGTTCTTGTTCCAGGAACTCGAAAAAGTTGGAGGTACGATTGTCCTGGTCCTGGACGAAATCGGGTTAGTCGATGGACTAGACACGTTGTTCTATCAGCTCACGCGATCACGCGGGAAAGGAGGTGAAGTTCTCGCAGCGTAGACGGTCGGTTCGCCATCGGTCGCCTCGCGGGCGGCCCAGATCGACGGTGCCTCGCCCAGTTCGTCGTCGGTGGCTGGTCGGGGCGCGACGACGAGGCCGGGGAGATACCGCGAGGCGAGCGTTTCGCGCCACTCGTGGGGCATCTCGTCGGCCGCGACGGTGAGTTCTGGAACTCCGCTGGCGGCCTGCTCCGCGGCGAGTGCGAGCGAGACGTGTTCGAGCGGACTGCCGCGAATGCGGTTGCCGAACGATTCGAGGACCGCGTCGGCGGCGTCGCCGAATCCGGCGTCCGGGTCGAACTGTTCAAGGTCCAAAAACAGCGACGTGGCGACGCCGAGACTCGACGGTGTGGACTGGTCTGTCGCCTCCTGCGGGCGCGTTACGAGGGCTTCGCCGCTTTCGGGCGTGAAGTAGAGCGTCCCCGCGGTCTCGTCGTAGAACTCGCGGTGGGTCGCCCGCGCGAGGTCCAGCGCGAACGCAAGCGGTTCGACGTCGCCGGTGGCCTGATACAGGTCGAACGCGCCGCGGGCGAGGAAGGCATAATCTTCGAGGTAACCGTCGCTTTGACCTCGCCGTTCATCACGCGCCGGGAGAGCGTTTCTGTCTCCGCGTTCCAGAGGTGGTCGCGTACGAAGTCGAGCGCGCGACGAGCGTCATCGCTCGCAACTACCATCTCGTCTGGCAGATTGGCATCTCGCCGAGTCTGCGGCTCAAGAACTTCCTGCTCGGCCTCATCGGCGTCACCGTTGGCACGGGCGTCTCGTGGGGGCTGGAGGCCACGCCGGACGTCTTCTGGCCGAACCTCATCACGCTCGAAGACGACGCTGTTGTGTCACGAGTTCCTGCAAGACGAGTACCGGACGGGCGAGGACGCCGAACGGCACGAGTAGCGCGCCGACGGCTCAGGAGAAGGCGACGACCGAAACCGCGGTGGCCGCCGACGCCAACGCGAGATAGACGCCGTAGGTGAGCGCCCGACGCCGAAGGGAACGGCGGATCGCGTCGACGCCGCCGTCGGAGAGGAAAAGCGGGGTCTTCTCGGTCCCGCGGATGGTCGGCGTCCCCGCGTCGACGGACAGCTCGCCGTGGACCGTCAGCCGGGTCCCCTCGGGGACGGCCTTCGACAGGAAGTAGTCGTTCTCCAGGTCGATGTCCGGGTCGTCGTCGACGACGCCTCGGAGCCGTTCGAGCGGCAGTTCCGTCGAGTGGTCGGCCAGCTGGACGTACGGCGAATTCCAGAGGTAGACGTGCCACGTCCGGCTCGGGAGGAAGCCGACCGGCCGTACCGCCGCCAGCCGGTCGGCGTCATGGACGTCTCGCAGCCACCCCGGGTCGACCCGGAGCTCCCCGTTCTCGGTCGCGACGGTGAACGATCCGAACTCGACGCCGGAGGCGAACGTCGCTCTCGCCTGTCTCGTCGTCCGGTTCTCGAAGTCGATCACCTTCTGTCCGCTCCGCGGGAACGCGGCCTGCCAGACGTACATCCCGACCGGGGCGGACAATCCGTCGGTTGCGCGGTCGCTCGCGGGGGCCTCCTCGTCGACCGTGACGGCCCCTTCGACCGTCACCCGCTCGCCGTCGACGATGGCGGGCGACCCATTGGGGGTGACGCCGGACAGCGAGCGGTACAGGCGCACGGCGTTCGCCAACCGGTACGCGTAGTACAGACACAGCAGTGTGAGCGCACCACCAACCACGGCGACCGCTACGGAGACCATTGTTTCTGAGTGTCTGTCGGCTAATATTAAGCGTGACGAAGGGCACGGACTCGGAGAGAGTCCGTCGCTCCGTCCCATGGAGACACAGTGCAATCAGAGTATCACTTCGGCCGCGGTGTCGCGTCTCAGAGTTCGGGCGGCGTGACGTTCCCGCTCAAGTTTGCCGAGAACGGCAAGCAGTACGAACACGTGAATCCGGGACACGGGTCCGCGCAGGCTCGGAGCGTCAGCCCGGCGGTGACCTCGACACTGTCGCCGGGTCCGTCCGCGAGCGAGAAGTCGCCACAGATTTCGAAGTCGAGTTCGCGAAGGACCGAGTGCTTGAATCCAAAGGGGAAACAGAGACCGTTCTCGGTCAACCCGTATCCGAGCGAGAAACTGGACAGGGCGATCGACCCCGAGAACGACCCGTATTCGAGATACACGTCGACGGAGAGCGTCGCCGAGACACCGAGACTGTAGTTGCCGTGGATCTTGGCACCGAGGCCGATACCGACCGTCAGATCCTTGCCGCCGACCTTCTGGGTACCGACGTCCTCTTGCAGATACAGGTCTTCGAGCGCTCCGCCGACTGCTGCGGTGCCGACGGTTCCAGACTCCTGGAACACCGGCTCGAATCCCGGCGGGGCAGTGCGCGCGAGATACTCGTCGTAGCTTTCGACGGCGTACGGCTTGTCACCAGGGACCGTTGCGGTCTGATACTCGCCGACGAGGATCTCGAAGTCTTCGGGAAGGTCGCTCACCTGAGACTGCATCGCGAGCCCGTCGCCGGAGGCCTGCGGGCCCGCTTCCATCGTCGCGAACATCTTTTCGAGCTCCGCTTCGGTCAACTGCTCTCCGTCTCCCTTTCCTGCTGCCGCTGCCGACGCGGGTATTCCGACCAACGCGCCGCCGAGAGCACCGGAGGTAGCGAGTAACTTACGCCGCGAGATATCTTTTTTGTCAGACATCAAAACAAAAATAATACACTAGTTATAAAAATATTGTTATTTCATAATAGTATGAACTTCGAGCGTGAATGAGAATGATTCACTATAGTAGCGTTTGCAACTGGTTACACATCCGACCGCATGACAGCGGTCGACCGAGTGTGCACTGACTTGCAAACGCTACTATAGCTACTGGTAACCGAATCAGGAACGGTGTAGTTTTGTAACCGACAGCGTTTTTACACAAAGCAGTTACCTTGTCGTGGAGGTTCTACCTCCGGAAGTCGGGCGTTGACGTCTTCTGTGCTATAAGATGACGCTTCCGACTTTTCCCTGTGTAACACCCCTTAGCCTGCTCTGTAGGTGGTCGTGAAAAGAAGACAGATCTATTCGTCGAGGCCGCGTGCTTCGAGGATCAACCGAACAAGCTCATCTGGGTTCTCCGCCGCAAGACGGACCATCGCGTCATGGGCCTCTCGCCCTTCGAGATCACGAATATCGTACCGCTGTCGAAGTATTCTCTCAACGTCAAAATCCAGAGTGTCTTCAAACTCATCCCACGGCTCATTCCGCGCGTAGATACTCCATCGAAGACCGTTATCGAAGGGGAACGCTAGCCCTCCCTCTGGTTTTGGTTCCCATGGTAATAACCACTGTGCGAACCATATCTAATCTGTAAATGTGAGTGGGTAGAACGTATCCGTCGGCCAACTGCACTCAATGGAAAGATTTCTCTCATCAAAATTGGAAGGAAGTTGTGAAAGTAGCAACCCTGACGCGATGCGCGACACCGCTAATTCGCTCCGCGACTACGTTGAGAGCAGCGAATCGGGCGAGCCGGATAAGAGCGAAGTGCTGCGGTTGCTCCTGCGTGCTGGCCTCCGCGCCGGTGCCTCTGACGCCCACGACGCGCTCCGAGAAGCAATCACCAACCGAGTCGAGGTCTGATATCCCATTTTATTGCTCTGTTGAAACCCTCGTCAGTTGACAGGAATGGTGTGGTGAATATAGAGCATAAGTTGTTGTGAAAGATACGTCCTTCTACGACACGCCAAGTAGGTCTCGGAATTGGCTCTGCAACTCATCCCTCAATTCAGGGACTTCAGCCTCTGTAAGAGATTCCCAGTTCGATTGCCACTTCTCTATCCGTTCATCTGACTCAGAGAGCGACTTCTCGGCGTCGTGAATCTTCGCAACAGAAAAGTCATGGAACATATCACGATACTCGCCCAGAAGCTCATCCATAGTCTCGCAGACATAGGACGAAAAGTAGATTTTATTCTTCAAATAGAACCTCCGAAGCTCCTCCCCAGACTCGGCCGCAATCTCAATTTTCTCCTCTCTGGATGTCTCGCCCCGTGACAGCATTGGGTCTACGAGCGCCCGCATATCTTGGTCGAACTCGGCTAGTTTTACGTAGAACTCTCCGATGACCTCCGCTCGCTTCTGGTGCAAGTCGGTGAACTTCACCGCCTCTTTGTCAAGTTCTGTCTGGTACGATTGCAGTTGCTTGTCGAAGTACTGCTTTATCGTGAGCCTCGCAACGTACGCAAGTAGCCCCGCGCCGATAGCGAAAACCCCGAAGTCTCGCAAAAGATTGAGAGCCGCTGTTTGTACGGGAACTACCATGGAGTGTATCCTACTCTGGAGCCAAACACTGAATATCCTGTGAATTCAACACAAAATAACCTTCACGAGGGATTTACTTGGGCCCATTAACAGCTACGGTCTCTTCATCTGTAATAAGTCCAGATACACTGTCGCCAAACGACTTACTCGAATGGGACACCATTGAGGCCACATTCTCGAATGTGAATTCACGGGTGTCCTCGGCAAACATCTATGGAGATGTAGAAAGGAGCGAGTTCTGGAAACGGCACCAAGATAGTCTTGAGTCCTTCTTAGTTAAGTCACCCAATGGTGACCTAGTGCGGTTTAAGGTGCTGGGCGACTCTGTATCCGTTCGTCGCTACGACGACAATCCAACAGACCACTCTTCAGAAGACGTACCTGAACTAGGGGTCAACCACTATCTGGGCGTGTGTGTGATGGTGTCCTTCCAAGCCGTAGACGAGTATATAGAACGGAATGGATTACGTCCAGTCGTCGACGAGGTCAAACGCCGCCGATGGGTAATCATGATGGGTTTGGCCCTCTTCGCCGCTCTTCACTAATCGGCTAGTCTCTGAGAAGCGCAGGGAGATCTTGGGGCCTGTGTTCAACGGTTGATGGCGATGGGTGTTACTGAAATCGACGGGTAGGACACTTTCATTCCCATCCCGGAGGCAAATCCATCCACGAGGTGGTGGAGCATTCCAATTTGACTCGTCCCGAGGTCGTCCATCTCTCCGATGTCGGTCGAGTCCTATTTCGATTCCAAGTTGTCGCTGAGGTCTTCCAGGTGAGGAAGGAGGTCTCGCACATCAACCGTGACGCACGTTTCCACAGAGAGATTTCCGACGTAGATATATAGGTCAACCTGAACATCCGGTACTGTCTAGTTAAGCCAGTTTGAGAAGCGAACAGGTCATTGAGTGAATTGGTCATGACGCTCGCAGACCTGCTCAGCGAGTGCTTTGCGACGATTTAGAAGAGCCTTTGGGGCGTGAGCGGACGGCAACGTTCACGAGAGCAGAGCTCTCGTGCAGCCTATCAGAACGCAGAGCGTTCTGAGGACGCCCGTCAGGGCGTTCGCCGTCCAGTTCCACGCGACCGGTTGTTCACTCAGAGAGACAAAAGAAATTCTTCGAATACTCGGCGTTGAACGCCCTCATCAAGCTGTTTGGCACTGAGTACATCGGCTGGCTGACAGCAGTCACAACCCGCCTGAGGCGAAGCCGAAGCGGGTTGCGGTCGATGAGACCGCTGTCAAAATCAATGGCGAATGGTCTTGGTTATACGCCGCAATAGACACCGAGACAAAGTTGCTTCTTGACGTCGAATTGTTTGGACGGCATGGTACCGATCCGGCTGCTGCGTTTCTCTATCGACTCTCGGAGAAACACGACCACTCAGACGCTGTGTTTCTCGTTGATGGCTACGGCTATCAGACTGGCCTCTCTCGATTAGGATTGAGCGGTCGGCTTGACTACGTCGAACGAAACCTCATCGAGAAATAGTTTCACACCCACAAAATACGAGTCGAGCGCTTGATGTGGTCTCGAACTCTTCGATCTAGGCCAGTTCCTCCTCCAATTCCATCTTCATCTCCATCCAAGATTCCCGGTCCCGCCAATAACTCCGGAGTTCCTCACAGTGTTCCCTATATAGTTCTTTTAGTCGTTCACGGACCCTGGCTTCCTTCTCTTTGTCGGGAGACCGTGCCGCACTATCCAGCGTTGACTTCTGCTCACGTATCTCCTTATTCAGTTCAGAAATCATGTCGTTGTAGATGCTCTCTCGATGGTCGAGAATATTCTCAACAGTATTCTTCTTGTCTTGAACCCCCTCTTTGTGGCTTTCCTCTGGCTCCGCCACCTCGCCAAGCAGGACTCTTCGAACGCTCACAAGGACAACTTCCGGAGAATAGTCATGATTTAAGAAGTTGGTTCTACTCTATTCGAACATGTGGTGTGCTACCATCCGGATTAAGCACTCAGATGGATGGTTTCAATCGCTGGGTGAAGCGTATCGTGCTCACGATGAAGTGGTCCCAGTCTCGATCCACTCCGCGAAACTCCTCCACGACGGAACGGCCGTCCTGCTGTACGAGTTCAAAGGTGACGCCGATGCGGTTCGGGCGATCCTGTCGGCAAACGAGACCGCGACCGACTACGAGGTGACGGAGATCGACGGGTCCGTTTCCGCGTACATCCACTTCGAGCCGTCGACCGACACCAGACAGTTGCTCCAGCTTCCGGAGGAGTACGGCTACGTCCTCGATACTCCGATACTGCTGCACGAGGACGGTGGACTAGAGGTCACGATCATCGGCCCCCAGGGGAACATCAGTGAGGCTTTCAAGCAGATACCCGATTCCATCCACACGACGGTCGGTCGGGTGGGAAGCTACGACCCGGACAGGGAGAACAGCTTCAGCAAGCTGAGCGACCGCCAGCGGGAGGTTCTCCGGAAGGCCTACGAACTCGGGTACTACCGGCGGCCTCGGGAGACCACACTCGACGATATCGCGGCGCAACTCGAGTGTAGTCAGGCGAACGTTCAGGAGATTATTCAGCGGATCGAGAACCATCTGGTTTCGGAACTGTTCACGGCTTCCGGGGATACGGAGACTGATACCTCGCCCACCAAGTCGATCTGGAAATGACCCGTCGGGCCGCGCCAGCGCCGACTCCTCTCCGAACCCCGTCTGGGCAAGCACCGGACGTGGGGCCGTCTCGAACCGTTGCCCTAAGACTATCTTACAGCTGTCCCGACGTTCGCCACCCCGAGGTGGCGACTCGTGCGAATCAGCGAGAGCCGGCACTCTGGCGAGACGCTGGCAGCCCGCGCCGAGGAGTTGATCGACGAGGGCGACAAGCGCATCGCGTGTCATCTCGCGGACTACGCGCTTGAGGCCGACCCCGAGAACGAGGCTGTCCAGAGCACCGTCGCGAACGTCTACGAGCAGCGGGCCAGCTCAGTCAGCGACCTGATGTCGGCCAACATCTTCTCGTCGGCAACCGTGTACGCCAACGAGAGGTCGCCCTTCCGCTGACGGACCGGCGACGACCCGCCGGTTCGATGCGGAGCGGAGACGGCAGCGGTGGCGGCAGTCGAACCGGCGACCCATCCGTCCAAACGCGTGGTCAACTGACTCCGCTCCCCGCCACGAGGGAACCGCTCCGGGAGGGTGGTCGGGGCCGGGCGGGCGTGTCGCACCGTCCATCCGTTCCCCGGCCGTCTCCGCCAGTCCGGGTGCGGTTTATATATCACCCCATCATGCCAAGCGGAAGATGCTATTATCTCACACACTCAGAGCAGGTGTATGTCTCAGAAATCGGAGAACGCGGTCGGTATCTTCGACATCGACAACTTCGAGATCGGGGTGGACGTCACGGAGGTAGTCGCGGACACCTATCAGTGTACGTCGTTCTCGAACGCGACGGCGTTCGACACGGCCGAAGGACTGGTGTTGATCGATACTGGATACGCCCCGCTCTCCCAGCAGATGGCGGCGGCACTCAGAGAACACACCGATTCGCCCGTCCACACGGCCATCTACACGCACGGCCACATCGATCACGCCTTCGGTCTCGACGAGTTCCTCGTCGAAGGCCAAGATCAGCCGAACGTGATCGCCCACGAGGCGATGGCAGACCGATTCGACCGGTACGCGCTGACGAAGGAGTACAACGAGACCATCAACGGCCGGCAGTTCTCCGCCGATCCGGAAGCCGTCGAGTATCACAGTCTCTGGGAGGACGACGTGTTCGGCTGGCCGGACCATCCGCCGACGACGACGTACGACGACGACCTCACGATCACGGTCGGCGACACCATCTTCGAGCTCCACCACAGCCGCGGCGAGACCGACGACCACACGTGGGTGTTCTGTCCCGACCGCGAGGTACTGTGCTCCGGCGACCTCGTCACCGCCTCCGCGCCCAACGCGGGGAACCCCCAGAAGGTCCAGCGCTACCCCTGGGAGTGGGTCGACGCCCTCCGCGAGATGGCCGCCCTCGACGCCCGGACTCTCCTCTCGGGACACGGCAGGCCGATCGTCGACGACCCCGAGGAGATCGAACACCGGCTGCTTCGCTACGCCGAGTACCTCGACACTATCGTCGAACGGACTATCGAGGCGCTCAACGACGGCGCGCCTCCCCACGTCGACATCGTCCGCGAGATCGACCTGCCAGACCCCGACGAATCCTGGCTCCAGTCGGAGTACGACAGCGGTGAGTTCATCGCGCGGAACGTCATCCGCTACTACGGCGGCTGGTGGACCGGACGCCCCAGCGAACTCAAGCCCGCGAGCCGGTCGGCCGTCGCCGAAGAGATCGCCGACCTCGCGGGCGACGCCAAGACGCTCGCCGAACGGGCGGAAGAACTGATGGACGCGGGTGACAAACGCCTCGCCTGTCACCTCGCGGACTACGCGCTCGAGGCCGACCCCGACAACGAAACGGTCCACGCGGTCGTAGCGGACATCTACGATGAACGGGCCGCGTCGTCCGAGGACATGATGTCGGCCAACATCTTCGCGTCCATGGTGAAGTACGCGAACGAAGGTCGCACGTTCCGCTGATCGCGACCCGGATACGCGACGGTCACGAACGACGATCTCACGACGTCCCGGACTCTTTTCGACCCGTTTCGATTGCTGATTCAGGAGCGTGCTCCCCCGAGAAATGCGTTCTCGCCCGCACGAACGTCCCGGCGACGGACACGGAGACTGGGACGACCCCTCGCGCTCGAACGCCGTCAGAAAGAAGGAAGGTATCCGAACGCTCGCTCCGCGTCAGTCGGTGCTGGGGACCGCGCCGCCCGACGGGTCAGCCTGCCCACGCCCGTCGAGGTGGAGACGCGTGAAGAGCAGGAGCCCGATCAGACTGGGGACGGCGACGACGAACACCGACACTTCGAGACCGTACCTCGCGAGCGTTTGCGCGCCGACGATGCTCCCGACGACGGACCCTACCTGTCCGAGGGAGAGCAGAATCCCCGACATCGTCCCGACGTGGTTGGGGTCGATGTCCGCGAGTTCGCCGGGGAGGATGTAGAACATCGCGGCCAGCCCCCCGCCGAAGAACCCGGAGACGAGTAACCCGATCAGGAACACGGGAAGTAAGGGAGCGAACGCGAGGATGATGATGCCGAACGATAGCCCCAGGATGCCCAGAACGAGTCCCAGACGACGGGTGTAGCGGTCGGACAGCGGCGGGAGGAAGAGCGCGCCCATCGTCGAGGCGAACGGCGAGGTGCCGAGCATGTACTCGGGAACTGTGTACGCCTGCGCGTCGGCCCACTCGGGGAGCACGGCGAGCGACCCCAGCACGGACCAGTACGCGAGCCCGATCAGCGCGAGAGCATAGGGCGTCGACGGCGATCGGAGCACCGATGAAACCGATTCACGGAACGGGACGCCCTCGCCGGACCTGAGCGGCATGCCGGTTTCGACGTTCGTCGGTCGTTCCTCCTCGCGAGGCGAGCGGACGAACACGAGCCAGAGGACGCCAGCCGCGACGGTAATCCCACCGTACAGCAGGAACACGCGCTGCCAGCTCCCCACGGCGGTCAGCACGATCCCTCCGGACAGCGCGAACGCCACCCCAATACCGAGGGTGTTGCCGGCCATGAGCACTCCCTGCCCGAGCCCCAACTGATCGGAGGGGAACCACTCTGTGACGACCTTAATCAGGTTCGGGTTGACAATCCCCATCCCGACGGTCGCCACGATACTGACCGCGATCTGACCGGTGAGGGTCGGCACGGCGAACCTGATCGCCGTCGCGACCCCAGCCAACACGGCACCCAAGCCGACGACGTACCGAATCGGGTATTTATCACCCAGTGCGCCGCCCGGCAACTGCGTGAACACCAGTCCGAACGCGATGGCCGCCAAGACGACCGCGACATCCGCCCAAGGTACCCCGAGGTCCGTCGCCATCGCCTTCTTTAACGGCGATACAGCCTGCCAGATGAGCGAGATGCTGGTCAGGTGAACGAGGAATGCGACGAGGAGTACGACCCACCGGTAGCGGACGCCACCCATCGAGTAGTTAGCATTTGACATGGGACGATAGGGGACAGAGAGTACCGTATATGTGTTCCTTTGTATACCAACCCCCGTTTAATACGTCTCGACAGATCCGTCGGTTGCCAGTTGGTACTCCCGAGGACGATGGACCCGCGAACTCGTCGAGGACAGTCCCTTCGGAGCACTCCTTGCGCCCCGCCAGTTCCCGACGCTGACCTCCCAAACCCGACGTACCACCATAAACGACCACTTATACCAAGCGAATATTGTAACCGTCTCCATCCTGCCTGAACAGTCAATGCCGCGACGAGCAGTCGCCGTCACGGCGGGTCGGCTCGGACCACGGGCTACGCCGGGTTCCGGGAACGTCTCCGAGGTGGCGACCGGATCAATCTGAATCACGACACAACCAATCTGAATTACGATACAGTGTGACCAATGCAAGACACGTACTTCAACGATACATTCGACATCGACGACGCTGTGCTCGAACGACACAGAACGGCCGTGGAGTCCTCGCTCGAACGCGACGAGTACGGGCTCCTGATCGGGAGTAAGTGGGTCGACTCCGAGGGCGGCGAGGAGGGCGTCGCTATCGACCCAACCACTGGCGAGTCGCTCGCGACCTTCCAGGTCGGAACCGCCGCGGACGTCGACCGCGCCGTCGAGGCGGCGCGCAACGCCTACGAGGGGAACTGGGGTCAGCTCTCGCCCAGACAGCGCGGCGAGAAGCTCGAGGAGATCGCCGACAGGCTTGCAGAGCGAAAGACGGAACTCGCGAAGATCGAGACGCTCGAGGCCGGGAAACCGAACCTGCACTCGCGGTTCGTCGACATCGAGATCCTCGTCGAGCAGTTCCGCCACTTCGCCGCGGTCGCCCGCACGGCGGACACGGGGCGCGTCGTTCCCACCGACGACGAGAAACACGTCGTGACGAAGCGGGAACCGTACGGCGTCGTGGGGGCCATCTCGGCGTGGAACTTCCCCGCGATGTTCGTCGCCTGGAAGCTGGGCCCGGCGCTGGCGGCGGGCAACGCGGTCGTGTTCAAGCCGTCGTCGAAGGCGGTGCTCGCGACACTGGAGATCGCCGACGTCTGTGACACCGTCCTCCCGACGGGGACGGTCAACGTCGTGACCGGCGCCGGCAGCGTCGTCGGAAACGCCATCTCCCAGCACGACGGCATCGACAAGGTCACGCTCACCGGGTCGAAGGCCGCGGGGACCGCAACGCTGGAGGGCGCTGCGGACACTATCACCCCAGTGTCGCTCGAACTCGGCGGCAAGAGTCCGAACATCGTCTTCCCCGACACCGACCTCGAACAGGCGCTCGAGGGGACCATCGTGAGCATCTTCTTCAACTCCGGCCAACAGTGTACCGCCGGCTCGCGGCTGTTCCTCCACGAGGACATCAAAGACGAGTTCCTCGACATGCTGCGCGAACGGATCGACGAGTTGACCGTCGGGGATCCGCTGTCGCCACAGACCGACATCGGCCCGATGATCGACCACGACCACGCCGAACAAGTGACGGGGTACATCTCCCGAGCCATCGAGGACGGCGCGAGGCCCCTCGTCGGCGACGACGTCGACGAGGTCGACGCAGGCGGCGAGGCGAGCGACACGGCGGGCGCGCCCTTCGTGCAGCCTACCGTCCTCACCGGCGTCGACGACTCCGCGGAGGTCGCATGCGACGAGGTGTTCGGGCCGGTTCTGTCCGTCTTCGAGTGGAGCGAGCGCGACGAGGTCATCGAACGCGCGAACGACACGCGCTTCGGCCTCGCTGCGGGCGTCTGGACCCAGGACCTCGAAACCGCCCACGACGTCGCTGACGAACTCAAGGCCGGCACCGTCTGGGTGAACACGTACGACGACATGCTCGACCCGGCACCCCATGGCGGCTACAAGGAAAGCGGGATGGGTCGGGAACTCTCTGAGGAGGCGCTGGACGACTACTCCCGAACCAAATCGGTGAAAATGAACTTCGGAGAGGTACTGAAAATCGGGTGACTAACCACGTATTTGTACGTGATTGCGGAAGTAATCTCGGCAATAGATGATAGAATATCCAAAAATATAAGATATATTAAGTAATTTTTTATATGTGGTGGTCATTGTCACACCCATGGACGCTGTAGTGTTCCAAGGCGTGGGTGAACCGCTCGAACTCAAGTCAGTCGACCGACCGGATTGCGGGGCGAACGAGGCCGTCATCGAGACGGAGGCGTGCGGGATCTGCCGAAGCGACTGGCACGCCTGGCAGGGCGACTGGGACTGGCTCGGCATCATTCCGCGGTCGGGGCTGATCTTCGGACACGAGCCGGTCGGCCGGGTCGTCGAGGTAGGCGAGAACGTCACTCGGTTCAGCGAGGGTGACCGGGTGACGACCCCGTTCAATCTGAGCGACGGCACCTGCCCGCACTGTCGGGCCGGTCGGGCGAACATCTGTGAATCCTCGGTCCCGATGGGGTTCGTCCAGTTCCAGAAGGGCGCCTTCGCGGAGGAGTTCTCGGTCCGAAACGCCGACCAGAACCTCGTCGAGGTTCCCGAGAACGTCCCCGCCCACGAGATCGCGGGGCTAGGCTGTCGGTTCGCGACCGCCTTTCATGGCGTCAGTCAGCGCGTTGATGTCAGTGCGGGCGACTGGGTTGCGGTACACGGCTGTGGCGGCGTCGGCCTCTCCGCGGTCCACACCGCGACCGCGCTCGGAGGCAACGTCATCGCGATCGACATCGTCGAGGAGAAACTGGAGTTCGCACGGGACCTCGGCGCCGTCGAGACGATCGACTCTACGGAAGTCGACGACGTCCCGCAGGCGGTGAAGTCGTTCACCGACGGAAGCCGTGGCGTCGAGGTCTCCGTCGAGGCGCTCGGCATCTCACAGACTATCAAAGACTCCGTAAACTGTCTCATCCCCGGCGGACAGCACCTCCAGGTCGGGTTGACCACCTCCGAGGAGGGCGGCGAGGTCTCGCTACCGATCGACTTCATGGTGCAAAACGAGCGCGAGTTCTACGGCACCTACGGGATGCCGCCCCACGAGTACGACGACATCTTCCAGATGATGTCGAGCGGGAAGATCAACCCGGGAAAGATCGTCTCAGAGACTTGTTCTCTGGGAGATATTCCGAGCGTGATGGAGCGGCTGGGCGAGTACGACACGATGGGAATCCCCGTCTGCACCGAGTTCTAACGTCCGTCACCACTGCGGTTTCGCGACCGCACCCCGTTCGGCGACCCGGTACCGTCCGAGCCGTCGGGGTCGGCCAAGTCACCGCGCCGTTGGCGAGCGTATAAAAACACCCAGGTATAACAGGAATAATCGATACAGTCTGCCTTAGGAAGTAGAGGGTATGACAGTACGACTACCGAGCGAGCCGGAAGCATACATCAAGGAGTACAAACGGAAGCTCAACGCCTCCGAGGAGTACTCGGATACCGGTGAGGGGTGGGGAGTCGGATTCAACGGCGACTTCCTCTACGAGATTCAACCGGACGGGACCTACGAGGGCGATCCAATCCACTTCTTCGTAGGCCTTGAGGACGGAGACTGTACCGAGTCATACGTCGTGGGCGACCCCGACAAGGAGGACTGGGGATTCGCGTACCGTGGCGGCTACGAGGACTGGAAGCTCCTCATGCAGGGCGAAATCGACCCGGTCGAGGGAATGATGGATGGAACGTTCGATCTCGACGGAGACATGCAGAAGGTGATGCAGTACAGTCAGGCCGCAGTCGTGATGACGGAATGTGCGGGCGACGTCGACGTCGAGTTCGACTACTGATACTGTCGGCTGTTAATTCTTTAAATAGGAGGTTGCAGTAGACGGCGTGTAAAGACAGTGAAACAACCGATTCGGAGGTGGTCTTCACGTACTTACAGCCGACAGCACGAACTCTTACGGCCCCCGTTTCTTCCCGGTGACGACCGCACGAATCGTCCTTGAAGATACCCAGCACGGCGGCGACGAATATATCCACGAAGTATGCCTCCGCGTGCGACACCACCATTCTACCATCGTTAAGAACCACATTATTCTACCTATTGATGTTAGTTTAGAATCCTGATTAGGTAATAATTGGTTATAACAGGGGGAAGCCTTTAGAGGGATAACTACGATGTCCCGCTGGAATGTCAAATATTGTCATGAACATCCGGTCGGTCGCCGAGGACGACACCGGGGAAGTCGCCGTATCATATACGGGGAACGACGTTACCTACGGAGAGCTTTGGGCGCAAACCGGCCAGTTCGCGGCGGGACTGAACGACCGGGGTATCGGCGAAGGGGACCGCGTCGCGGTGTACCTGCCGAACGTGCCGCAGTTCGTTACCGCGTTCCACGGGACGCTTCGGACGGGCGGCGTCGTCGTCCCGATGAACCCGCAGTACAAATCGCGAGAAATCGGCCACTTGCTGTCCGACAGCGGCGCACAGGTGGTCGTGACGCTGTCGGACCTCGTCCCGTTCGTGGACGAGGTGCGCGACGACACCGACGTGGAACACGTCGTTACCGTCGGTCAGGAAACCGAGGGAGGAATCGACTTCGAAGCGTTCCTGGGTGACGACGACCCCGAAATCGTGGACCGCGCCCCTGACGACGTCGCGGCCCAGCCGTACACCAGCGGCACGACGGGACGGCCCAAGGGCGTGCAGTTGACCCATCGGAACCTCTCTTCAAACGCAAATACTGCCGCAGACCTCATCCCTAATGGAATTCAGACGGACGACAAGCAACTCGGAGTCCTTCCGCTGTTCCACATCTATGGCATGACCGTGGTGATGAACGCGGCGCTGTTTAACGGCGCCGCCTACTACCCGCTTCCGGAGTGGGACGCCCAAGAGGCCGTCTCGCTCATCGAAGACGAGCGGTTGACCCTGATGCACGGCGTCCCAGCGATGTACAACGACATCATCAACCAACCGAACGCCGAGGAGTTCGACCTTTCGTCGGTCCGCCTCGCAGGCGTCGGCGGGTCCGGCATCCCCGTCGAGGTGCTTCGGCGATTCGAGGACCTCTACGACGTGAATATCTACGAGGGGTACGGGCTGACCGAGACCAGTCCCATCACCCACTTCAACTCGCCCGAACAGGGTCGTCGGGTCGGGAGCATCGGAAGGCCGCTCCCCAGCGTGGACGCGAAAATCGTCGACGATGATTTCGCAGAGCGTCCCCGAATAGAGGAGGGGCCGGTCGACGAAGACGAGGTCGACCTGGACGAGATAACCGGCGAACTCGTCGTCGCCGGACCGAACGTGATGAAGGGGTACGCCAGACTGCCCGATGCGAACGAGGAGGCATTCACCGAGCAGAACGGAAAGCGATGGTTCCACACCGGCGACATCGGCTACTGGGACGAGAACGACTTCTTCTATGTCGTAGACCGGAAGAAGGACATGATAAACACGGCGGGGTACAACGTCTATCCGCGCGAGGTCGAGGAGTTGCTGTTCGAGCACGAGGGGGTGGCCGACGCGGCCGTGGTGGGGATTCCGGACGACCGCCGAGGCGAGACGGTGAACGCGTTCGTGGTGCCGGTTCCGGACATCGAGGAGACGCCCGAGGAACTCAAGCAGTACTGTCTCGACAACCTCGCGGAGTACAAACACCCCCGCGAGGTCGAGTTCGTCGAGGAGTTGCCCCGGACGACCACCGGGAAGGTCCAGAAGTTCGAACTCCGGGAGACCGAGGCAACCAAGTGACCCGGAGCGACAGAGATGGCTGACCCACCGACGACGCTGACGCTGGACGAGGGGCGTAGCGACGATAACGCTGAACCAGCCCCAGCGGCACAACGCTCTCGGCGATTGCCGACGGACTGGAGCACGAGTCGACGTGGGAGACCGGCCAACTCGAACCCCAGAAGGTCGACGATGGCGTCGAGGTGGCTGCCATCCCGGAAGAGATCGGCTTCATGGAGCAGACCGTCTACGTCGCCGTGGTCCCGCGTCTCCCGGAGGGCCACCGCATCGTCGGCATCCGAATCGAGTTGCCAGGTGTGCCAGTCGCTCCGGCAGATTCCGCAGGCCTCGGTCTAGACGACCACGCCGCCCGGACCGGACTCCAAGCGGTCCACGTCCTTGCTTTCGAGCGGTTCGCCGTACTCGCGTAGCACTGGGGCGCGTATACCGGGTCGGCAGACGCTCGGACACGTGAACTGCCAGTCAACTGTACGCTAAAAACTGGATTACTATTAACAGTGGTTGAAATAATCCCAAAATACTTTTTATTGGAAGGTGATGTGAGGGTATGACATTTCGACTGTCAGACGAGCAGCACGCGATACGCGAGGCGGTCCGGGAGTTCGGCGAGGAGGAGATCGAACCGGTCGCTCGAGAGCACGACGAGCAGAGGCAGTATCCGGCGACCCTCGTCCAGAAGGCCGCCGAACTCGACTTCGTAGCCCCGAGCATTCCGGTCGAGTACGGCGGTGCCGGAATGGACACCCTCTCGGCGACGGTCGTGACCGAGGAACTCTGGCGCGCCGACCCCGGCATCGGTAGCGCGATCGGAAGTCGGGGGTTCGGGACCGATATGATTCAGAAGTACGGCGACGAGTGGATGAAAGAGGAGTGGCTCCCGCGAATCGCCTCCGGCGAGTCGGCGTGCTGTAGCTGTATCTCCGAACCTGCACACGGATCCAACGTCGCCGGCATCGAAACCCACGCAGAACGGGACGGTAACGAGTGGGTCATCAACGGTAACAAGATGTGGATAACGAACGGGACCGTCGCCGACATCGCGGTCGTGATGACCAAGACGTCGCCCGGCGACGGCAATCGTGGTATCACCGCGTTCCTCGTACCCACCGACGCCGACGGCTTCAGGACCGAGAAGATAGATAATAAACTCGGTATCCGGGCGTCGGACCTCGCCGAGGTCATTCTGGACGACGTTCGCGTGCCCGAGGAGAACGTCATCGGCGGAGTCGACGAGGGGTTCTACCAGCTCATGGACTTCTTTGCCAGCGGCCGAGTCAGCGTCGCGGCCCAAGCAGTCGGGACAGCCCAGGCCGCGCTCGACGCGGCGCTCGATTACGCCGACGAACGCGAGCAGTTCGACCAGAAGATCGCCGACTTTCAGGCCATACAGCACAAGCTCGCTGAGATGGCGACTAACATCGAGGCAGCCCGCTCGCTCGCGTACAGGGCGGCGTCCTACGTCGAGAGCGGCGACGACCAGCTGGCCACTCAGTTCGCGAGCATGGCGAAGCTGTTCGCCAGCGAACACGCGGTCGACGCCGCCGACGAGGCGATTCAGGTCCACGGCGGCGCGGGATTCGTCACCGACCATCCCGTCGAACGGTACTACCGTGACGCTCGCATCACGAAGATCTACGAGGGAACGAGCGAAATTCAGAAGAACATCATCGCCGACACCCTGCTCTAACGATAACGGGACACGAGGCGTGGACCGACGAGCAGCGCACGACGACAGTGGATGTTAACGGACACGAACTAGACGTGTCGTACTACGACGCGGGTAAGGCTGGCGACCGGGCGCGGAGTTGTCCGTGCTGGGAACGCCTATCACTGGGTCGTGGAGGACCGACCAAACGCGTACCGCGACCGGCTCCATCTGTTCCTCGCCGAAGGAGAACCCTCATAAACCGGTCGTAGGAAGCCAAATGTATGAGTGATCAGACGGACGCACCGAACTGGACGTTCAAGGAACGGGACATTGCCATCTTGCGGGAACTGACCCAGGACCCGCAGCTGTCCTCACGAGAGCTTACCTCCATCCTCGAGGAGAAGTACGACATCGAGGTGTCTCACGTCACCGTAAGCGAGTCTATCCGAGAGATGCGCAACGAGGGCGTCTTCCGGGAGGCGATAATCCCCAACGAGGAGTACTACACCTTCAGCCTCTTCGAATTCAAGTTCAACCCGGAGAACTTCGAGGAGGGGTGGCGGGACGCGATGGAGTACATCCGCAACGATCCCCACACCCTGTTCTACTTCCTCTCGGACGGCGAGTACCAGTGGAAGACCGTGATGATGTTCTCCAATCTGCAGGACGAGTCGCGGTGGATACACGAGTTCTACAAGGAACACGGCGACGTCGTCGATAACATCCGTAACTCCGTGGTTCACAACGTGCTCAAGTTCCGAACCGACCCGGAGATTTTTGAGGGGCTGAACGACGAGTATCCGGAGTAGACGCCGGGCTATCGCACTAGCGAGAGCACTTCGCAGGACAGCACAGCCTCGTCTCGCTGATCCATCACGTCGCGTCGTACCGAACGACGCTGCTCGCGGTCAGATAGTCTCACGGCCCTTTTGCTATCAGTTCCAGTTCGATGTGAATCCTATCCCCGAGAGTCAGACGGGGCAGTAAAGCGGAGTCGTCGACTTCGTAGAACGTCATGACATCGAGCGGCGGTCCGAGGACGGGCGCGTGAGTCGCATCCTCGTGGCGAACACGAGCGTACCGTGGACGACGTCCCGATTCCCGGTGCAGGGTTAGCTAGTTTGTCGTCGTACGGGACCGACAGGACGAGTCGCTCCCTTCGATTTCTTCGACGGTCAGTCCCAGCCTCGAGAGGTATACTGTCGGCTGTAAGTGCGTGAAGATTCGTGTCTGAAAGGCTCCGTTTCGGTGACTCGAACTCCGTTCTTCGGCGGCCAGCTATTCAAAGAAGTACAGCCGACAGTATATCCGTGCCGGTCCACGAAGGCTCGTAGCTCGTTCGGTTGTTGGCTCAACAGTCCTCCGCTCGCGTCATTCACCGCGGAATTCGGGGTCGCGGTTATCGCGGAACGCGGCTGTCCCCTCGCGTACGTCCTCGGTGCTCATGAGCAGACCGAAGCCCTGACTCTCCATCGCCAGCGCGGCGTCAAGGCTCGCGTCGGCTCCCTCGTTCATTACCTTCTTCGCCACTTTCAGACCGACGGGCGGCCCTTCGAGAACGTCGTCCACGAACTGGGAGACGGTGTCGTCGAATTCCTCGGTCGGGACAGCACGGTTGACCAGCCCCCACTCCTCGGCGCGCTCGGCATCGATGCGGTTCCCCCTGAACACAAGTTCCTTGGCCCGCGTCTCCCCAAGCAATCGGAGGAGTCGCTGGGTTCCGCCCCCGCCCGGAATCAGACCGAGTCCGATTTCGGGTGACCCGAACTCCGCGTCCGCGGTCGCCACTCGGAGATCGCAGGCGAGCGCCAGTTCCAGGCCCGCACCGAGGCAGTAGCCGTCTATCTTGGCGATGGTGGGCCGCTCGAAGTCGTTGACGGTCTCGAACGCCGGCGTCACGTCCATGGCGTCGGTCGGGTCGAGGTCCGCAAAGCCGCCGATGTCTGCCCCGGCGCTGAAGGCGCGGTCGCCCGCACCTTCGAACGTGACGCACCGAACGTCGTCGGAGTTCACTGACGATAGCAGTTCGTCAATTTCGCCGAGAAGATCCATCGAGAGGGCGTTCATGCGCTCCGGGCGGTCGAGTTCCACTTCGAGCAGTCCGTCTCCGGATAACACGTAGTTCAGTAGCCGGTACTCACCCGGTCCGTCACCGCCGTCCAAACCGTAGTCGTGGAACCCCGTCCCTGCGTCCTCGCCCGTCCGGCCCTGCTCAACGAGTTCGACGAGGTAGTCGTCAGGTTCGAACCGGTCTGCTCCCGTCTTCTCGTGGAGGCTCCGGAGTTTATCGAGAACTGCATCGAGTCCGATTTCGTCACCGCGCCTGCAGATACCCTCCGGGAAGCCGAGGCCGAGACGGACCCCAGTATCGATCTCATCGGGCGTCGCCACGTCGTCGCCGACTAGTCGTGCGGCCTCGTTGACCATACGGGCCTCAATGCGCAGCGTGTCGAAACGCTCACCGTCACTGGGTTCGTAATTGACCCCGTCACCATTTTTGTAGTCGTAGTACCCCCGTCCCGTCTTACGGCCGAGTTCGTTGGCTTCGACCTTCTCCTCCATGATCGGCGGTATCGGCCGCTCGGCCTCCGTTCGGACGTGATACCCCACGTCGATTCCAGAGAGGTCTACGAGTTCGAACGGTCCCATTGGGTAGCCACGTCGGTGCACCATAGCGGCGTCCGCCTCGCGTATCGTCGCCTCCTCGTTCGAAACCATCCACGCGGGTTCGTCGATGAACGGCCCGAGAACCGTGTTGACGACGAACCCGTGGACATCCTTCCGGACGTAAATCGGCGTTTTGTCGAGCGATTCGACGAACTCATAGGCGACCTCGGCGGTTTCGTCACTGGTTTCTTCGCCGTAAATAACCTCGACCAAGTCCATCTTCACCGGCGGATTGAAAAAGTGCATCCCCACCACGTCCTCGGGTCGGGAGGTCGCGGGAGCCATCTCCGTGATACTGAGGCTTGACGTGTTCGACGCGAGCAGCGCGTTGTCCGGCGCGAATGCGTCGAGATCGCCGAAAATGTCCTTCTTGAGGTCCATCCGCTCTGGGGCGGCCTCGATAACGAGGTCGGCGTCGGCAACTGCAGGTTCCAGTTCGACCGCAGTGTCGATGCGGTCGAGGATGTCATCGACGGACTCGTCAAGGCGGTCCTTTTCGGCCAGTTTCTCTAAACTCCACTTGATATCCTCGTATCCGTCGGCGACGAGGTCCTCCTCAACGTCGCGCATCGTGACGTCGTATCCGGCGATAGCGACGACTTCCACGATTCCGTGGCCCATGTTCCCTGCTCCGAGTACGGACACCTTCTCAATGTTAGTGTTTGTCATTCATCCATCTGTTTCGGAACGTGTCAACTTAAATCCACTGACAAAATCTACATATGTAAAGTTCATTCGGTCAATATCAAACAATAGTATTTGATAACGTTACTATAGTAAGTGTTGTTAGTGAACTCCCCGATGTGGGGATGCAGCTCCTACATTCCAAGATGCCTATCGACCGGCCCACCATAGCAGAGCAACAGTGTCTCGTGCGTGAACGTCCTCTCGCGGGAGCGGTGTGGTCTCGGCCCTACAACGGCTCGTTCCCCTCGATTATCCGCTCGGCGCGTCGAGCAAGAGCGGAAACCCGCTGTTCCATCAGGGGATACATCGGGTCGTCGCTGTTTCCTTCGAGGTACCGCCGGTAGAACATCTCGCCCAGCGCGGCGAGTTTGTACACTGCGAGCGTCCGGTAGAATCGGCCGTGTTCGTACTCGATGCCGGTCTCACGCTCGTACCGCTCGACGAGGTCGCGGCGGGTCGGATATTCTTCGGACTCCATGAACGTGGCGGTCAGTTCGGGCGTCGCGGGGTCGGGGTCCCCCGGATCGCGCCAATAGGCTAGCATCCAACCGAGGTCGGCAAGCGGATCGCCGAGCGTCGCCATCTCCCAGTCGAGAACCGCGGCCAGTTCGGGCGGCGTACCCGGTGTGTACATCACATTATCGAGTTTGTAGTCACCGTGGACCAGCGCGTGTTCGTGGTCACTCGGGCAGTTGTCCGCGAGCCAGTCACCGACCTCTCGGAGTTCGGGCACCGTCCGTTCGTCGGCGGTGCGTTCGAACGCCCACTCCAACTGCTGGGTCCAGCGTTCGACTTGTCGCTCGGTGTATCCCGCCGGATGGCCGAACTCACCGAGGCCGACGTCGCCGTAGTCGACGGTGTGAATCGCGGCGAGCGTGTCGACGAGTTCCTCGCCGATACGCCGCCGCGACTCTGCCGTCTCGAAACGGTCGGGTTCCTCGTCTCTGAGTACGTCGCCCTCAACTCGCTTCATCACGTAGAAATCGCTTCCGACGACCGAGTGGTCCTCGCAGGCCAGCACGGTCTTCGGAATCGGTACGTCGGTGTCCTGCAACGTGTCCAGCACGCGGGACTCCCGCAACACGTCGTGGGCGGTTTCGGCGGTCTCGCCCGGCGGGGGCCGCCGAACCACGAGTTCCCGGTCTCCCCACGTCACGAAGAGCGTCTCGTTGGAGTGGCCCTCCGCGTGGTATCGGACGGAGTACTCCTCGACGGGACCCAACCGTTCGGAGAGATAGTTCCTGAGCGCCTGCTGGTCGACGAGTCGTTCGAAGTAGTCTTTGTCGGTGTCTTTCATGGGTTGGTCTGTCTGTCGGCGGATTCGGCGACCGCTGCGTCGAGATTTTGCGTCTATTGTTCGTACAATACCAGTATAGAACTTACGAAGGTAATAAATTCGGGAAAATGCTTTTACATCGTTTTTGAGATTTTAGAATATGAAGTACGACGACCCCCAACGGGGAAGAGAGGTCACCGAACGAGTCCGGACCTTCGTCAAGGAGGAGGTCATCCCCGTCGAGCGGGAACTCCTCGGCGATGGACCGGTCTCTGACGAGACCGTAGATAAACTCCGCGAGAAAGCCAGTGATTACGACGTGTACGCCCCGCAAATCCCCGAGGAGTACGGCGGGATGGGAATGGGATTCCGCGAGGTGCTCCCGGTCTTCGAGGCAGCCGGGCGGAGCCTCCTCGGTGCGACGGCCATTCGCGTCGACGCGCCGGACGAGGGCAACATGCACACCCTCGAACTGGTCGGGACGGACGAACAGAAGGAGCGGTGGCTGGAACCGCTGGTCGAGGGTGACATCAAGTCGGGTTTCTCGATGACCGAACCCCAACCCGGGGCCGGGTCGGACCCCAAGATGATTCGGACGACTGCGAAGAAGGACGGAGACGAATGGGTCATCGACGGTCACAAGTGGTGGACGACGCAGGGAACCGAGGCCGACGTCCTGCTGGTGATGGCCCGGACCGACGAGGACGCCCACCCGTACCAGGGGTGTTCTCTCTTCCTCGTTCCCGCGGACGCGCCGGGCGTCCGCGTCGAGCGGGACATTCCCCACGTCGGCGGCGAGCTCACCGGAATCGGTCACGCGGAGATTCGATACGAAAGCGTTCGAGTCCCCGAGGAGAACTTGCTCGGCGCGGAGAACGCAGGGTTCGCCATCACCCAACAGCGACTCGGCCCTGCCCGTCTCACCCACTGCATGCGCTTCTCCGGGATGGCCGAGCGCGCGCTCGACGTGGCGAAGGCGTACGCCGATGAGCGGCGAGCGTTCGAGGGGACGCTCTCGGACAAGCAGGCGATACGGTTCGATGTCGCCGATATCGAGACGCGACTCCACGCCGCTCGATCGATGGTCCGCCACGCCGCTCACCGAATCGCGTCCGGTGAGCAGGCCCGCGTCGAGGTGGCGATGAGCAAGGTGTTCACCGCGGACGTCGCGCAGGACGCCATCGACACCGCGGTTCAAATCTGTGGTGGAAACGGCATCGGCAAGGACCTCCCGCTGGCGGACTTCTACGAAAACGTCCGCCAGTTCCGCATCATCGACGGCGCGGACGAGGTCCACAAGCGAGTTATTGCCAGACGGGCGTTCAAGGACACCGACCCGAGCGAGGTCGAACACGTGGCGCGATTCCGCGGCGAGTAGCGCCGGCGTTCAGCGTCCGTCCGAACCGTCGCGCCCGCTCGAAACGCCGGCTATCGAGAGTACTTCCCGGAGGTCGTCGACAGCGTAATCGACATCGGGACCGTCGTCTGCACCGTACGCGATAGTCGTCATCCCCACCGCCGACGCGCCAGCCATGTCGTGTTCGTATCGGTCTCCGATCATAATTGCCTCGCCGGCAGTTACGTCGGCCTCCCGCAGGGCCGTCTCGAACATCCGCCGGTCGGGTTTCGTTCGGCCGACCATCTCGGAAGTTATTATCGAATCGAAACGTTCCCTGACGCCGAATGCCTCCAGAATCCGGAATCCCTCCTCGGTGTCCACGTCGCTGAGAACGCCGACGTGCAGTTCGCTCTCCGCCAGTCTGTCGATCGTCTCGACGGCATCGGGGTTCGGTCGAAGCGTCTCGCTCGTCGCAGCCTCGAAGGCAGGCCGCCACTCGGGCGCCGGTATCGACTCCCCAGCGATTTCGGCCACAGTGCGGTCGTAGGCAGTCCGCGCCGGCCGGAACTCCGTTCCCTCGCGCTCGCTGAAGTATCGTCCGACCGCGGTTCGCCACGTTTGGATCGCGTCCTCGACCGGCGTGTCCGGCGCGTGCGTCTCGACCAGACGCCGAAGGAACACCTCATGGGCGTCGCGGACGGACTCTATGTCGAGGATAACGCCCCCGATGTCCCAGAACACGGCTCGCCAGCGCTGACAGTCATCTCCCACGGTTAGACCTCGTTTCGGTCGTCCGTTCTGGCTCCGAGTTCGTAGCGTCCGTCCGGGGACCACACCGAGCGGTCCCAGAGCTGATCACGGGTGGTTTCCCTTCGTGCATTTCGAGCGCCGGGTCGTCGACGTGGCGCTCCACCGTCTCATCGTGGAGTCCCGCGACGTTACCGGAGCGTGCTCTGTCACTGAACGCTGACTTGCCCATGGTTCGTGATGTCTATTCCCTCAGATTAAGATAACGATTGCAAAAACCACACCAAATTTATTAACAAAGGACAGCAATTATGAACTGAAGCTAACAATGATAATGGCCACTCGCATCTCGGAGGGGGTTGCATGACGACCGAACAGTTCAGTGTCGCCGGTCAGACTGCGATAGTCACGGGCTCGTCCAGTGGTATCGGAAAGAAAATCGCAGAGCGGTTCGCGGATGACGGCGCGGACGTGGTGGTCTGTTCGCGCGAACTGGAGAACGTCGAACCAGTCGCCGATAGTATCGAAGAGAGCGACCGCGAGGGGACCGCCCTTGCCGTCGAGTGCGACGTAACTGACCGTGACGCCGTCGAGGCACTCGTTGACGTTACCGTCGAGGAGTTCGGTGGTATCGACGTGCTGGTCAATAACGCCGGGGCGAGTTTCATGGCTCCTTTTGAGGGCATCAGCGAGAACGGATGGGAGACCATTGTGGACATCAATCTCCACGGGACGTACCACTGTACACAGGTCGCAGGCGAGCATATGCGCGAGGGTGGCGGAGGTGCGGTCATCAATCTGGCCAGCGTCGCGGGACAGAAGGGATCGCCCCACATGAGCCACTACGGGGCGGCGAAGGCGGGCGTCATCAATCTCACCTCGACGCTCGCGTTCGAGTGGGCCAGCGACGACGTGCGTGTCAACTGCATCGCACCGGGATTCGTTGCCACAACAGGCGTCGAGCGCCAGATGGGCGTCAGCGCCGACGACATCGACCGTGAGGAAGTCCAGCGACGTATCGGAACCACCGAGGAGATAGCAGATCTCGCGCAGTTCCTCGCCAGTCCCGCCGCGTCGTACGTCATCGGTGAGACTGTCACCGCGCAGGGAGTGCCGGAGATCATGGAGTCTCCCGACATGTAGACCTCTCCTCCGACCCCAATCCGTGAGGCCCTCAGAGCGGAGCTATGCCGAGGCCAAACAGATCCAAGAAACGCACACCGACAGTAGTCTCAACAGCCAGACATGGGGCATCATCCCTGAACTCTAAGCTCTCGAATTGGCATCACCAGGAATTTGTGTTGATCGCCAACGATGCCATTCTGACCCACCTCACTGCCCAGTGACGGACGCTGTGTGAGTCGGTTGACCAACTCCTCGCGAACCGTTTCGCGGCTGACTGTCGTTTCGTGCCAGCCGAGACGTTCGTCGAAATACCGCTTCTGGAACCGTTGGCCGAAGTCATCGACGGCGATGTACTGTGTCCGCTTCACTCCCGCAACGCTCGTCGAAACGAACTCGGCTCCGACGTCTTCGTGAGTGAGTTCGACGAGTGCGCACTCGACAAGTGAGACGATGGCAGTCGGACTTCTGTTGTGGGGGAGCGTCAGTTTGAGGTCCGCCCACGGTTCGTCGCTCGGTTCCCCAGTTTGCTCGCCAGTGAGTCGTGATCGCTGTTGCTCGTACTCGGAAGACATGGTTGTTGAGTGGGTGCCTACGGCGGCCCCCCTCGCCCCTCTCGGGGGCGACAAACTCCACCGCGGATCACATCGTCAGACAGTGAGTGAGTTCTGACATATTGGCGAGAGACACTCGTCGTTTGATGGCCCCTCAGCCGGAGAGAGCCAGCGGCGTTTGCACCGGTGTACCCTAGTCTTCCTTTGGATGATTTGAGAGGTGCAGGGAGAACCGAAACCCGCTTAGATTTGGCGATAGGCTCGTCGGGCTGTTCTCAGGCGCTATTGATGTCCTCGACAAGATGCAGCGGAGACAATCGGTGAGGATTGTGCTTGACGAGTAGGTGAAACTAGCGAAATCGAGGAATCGAGGGAAAATCTGAGAACGATTTTAGGCAATACCGGTTGACGTCAAATAGTAGTGCATCTTCTATACCCGCGGTTAATCAGCTATTCCTGCGTAAATCGTGCGATACGGGGTCTGAAAAGTGCATGACGAGATTTCTAACAACCTCGTTTTCTCCTCTCCCATATATACATAGTGAATCTGATAGTTGGTCTGTAGAAGTAGGACCCTAGAGAAACTATCCCGTCATAGGCTGATATATTTTGAAGGCGGAACAGCTGTTCTGCCGAGTTAGTCTTGTGCCACCGACCGGGCTGGTTGCTTCGTTGCAGGGGCAGGTGGTTCGTGTGTTCCGAACTCGGGGTGAGTCTCTTCCATCCACACGTACACGATCGCCCCAGAGACGAACATCAGGGCGGCAGTCATGTAGAATGCGGCTTCGGCGTTCACAAATTCCATCGAGAGGCCGATGAGGATTGCACCGACGCCGTATCCCGAGTCACGCCACATCCGGTAGACGCCCATCCCGGTTGCGCGCCACGTTGGGTGGGCGGCGTCGCCGGGGACAGTCATGAGATTGGGGTAGAGCAACGCCATCCCCAAGCCGGACACGCCGGAGAGCACAGCCCACAGAAGGTATCCTTCGACGAGTACCATTCCGAGGACGCCCGCACCGGTGAGGAACATCCCCGCAATCACGGGTGGCCGGCGACCAATGCGGTCTGCGAGTCCGCCGGTTGCAATCTGGAGGAAGTACATTGCGCTGTGGACGCCGACGACGAACCCGACTGCTGCGATGCCGACTCCCTGACTCGTGAGATACAGCGGGACGGCAAGCCAAAACAGCGTATCGACGAACTTCTCGATGTGGCCCGCCTGTGCCGCAGCGAACAGCGTCTTGTCACCGTAGGTCGCCCGCTTCAGCACCTCCCCGAACGGGAGGTTCGCGTCGTGGTGGTCCTTGTCGTCTATCTCTACTTCCGCGAGTTGGACCGTCTCCTTGATCAAGGAGACCGAGATGAGGAACGCCAGCACGACGACGACGGCGAGGAAGTAGAACGGCTCAGGTCGAAGGCTCGTCTGGGCGGCGATGATGCCCGTCACCCACGCCCCGACGGCGACGCCGCTGTACCCGAAGGCCTCGTCGATGCCGACGGCCAGCCCTCGCTGCTCGGGCCCCGCGATGTCGATCTTGGCGTTGATGGCCATACTCCAGGTCAACGCCTGGTTGATGCCCAACAGGATGTTCCCGACGGTAATCCAGCCCCAACTCGGGGCAAAGATGAGGATGACCGGGAGTGGGAGTGCGGTCACCCACCCAAGGATGAGGACGGGCTTGCGGCCGTATTCACCACCCCACTTGCCGGCGTAGAGGTTGAGCAGTCCCTTGACGAACCCGAACGAGACGACGAACGACCCGATGACGAACAGCGACTCGACGCCGAGGACGTCACGGCCCAACACGGGTACGACGGCGCGTTCGGACCCGATAGTCAACCCCGTCGCGAACACCAACAAGACGTGCAGTGAGAACTGCCCGAGGTGTTCACGGATCCCCTGTTTGAGGTCAGTTTCTGTACTCATCGATCACTCCGCTGCGCAGTTGTTGGGACCCAGTTCGAGCTCAGCAAGTTCGTCGATGGGAACCGATTCCTGACCCACGTTCGTCCGCTTGACGCGCTCGAAGTTTGGGGGATGGTCCGGGATATCCGCCACGAGTTCCCGGATGAATTCCCCGCGGTCGCGGCTGAGGTCTTCGTTCCGCTCTCGGACCTCGCCCAGTGTTGCGGTTACTGGCGGTTCCGGTGAACCGGGGTCGTGTGCTGGGAGGACTAGCGCGTCGTCTGGACGGTTGAGCAACCGCAGGAGGCTCTTGTAGAGCGTCGCGGCGTTCTGCTCGACGTTTGAATCCTCGATACCGGCTTCGACGCCGAGTTCGACGCGGCCCACGCTCTCGTGGAAGAGCGTATCACCCGTAATCAACGCCACCTCCTCGATATCGAACGAGACGCTACCTTCGCTGTGTCCTGGCGTGTGGATGACCTCGATATCGAGGCTGCCGACCGAGACAGTCTGTCCATCCTCGATGGGAGTAGCGTCGAGTGCCAGTGCATCCTTCGGGTGGAGGTAGGAGGGGATGCCGTGACGGTCGGCCAGTTCTGCAGCGCCCGAAACGTGGTCGGCGTGGGCGTGCGTGTCGAAGACACCGACGAGTTCGGCGTCGTACTCATCGAGAATCACTTCGTACTCTTCGAGGTAGTGTGATGGGTCGAAGACAGCGGCTTCACCATCGGAGATGAGTACATGCGAGAGACAGCCTTTCCCCGGTCGTGCGACCTGAACGAGCGTTCCATCGAGGTCGACAGAGACCGCCGCATGGCGGTGAACGCGACTCCACCCATTCATCCCATCTTCGAGTGTCGCCGCGGTGTAGCCCATATCTTGAAGCACGTCGGCTGCCGTCTCCGCGGCGATTCCTGCACCACAGACAGTAACGATTTCTTTCTCCTCGGGGAGGCCCGAAAGTGCGTCCTTGGCTTTGTCGGGATCGTCAGCCAACTCGTCGTAGACGTCGATGTTGACGCTCCCCGGTACGTGCCAGTCGTCGAACTCTCCTTTGTGGCGAATGTCGACTACCAGCAGGCCGTTTTCGTCAGTCTGCAGTTGTGCTCCAAGTTCCTCGGGGGAAATATCCGACATCAGTGTTCTTCCGTATGGGAAGTCATAGAATATAGGTACTGCCGGACATGACCGGTACTGTTAATTCTGTATAGACGAATGTGCCAGTATGAGTCTCTACGAGGCATCGTTTCGCGTCAAACACGAGTGTCCGTATCGAGAGATTTCGGAGCGTTATCCGGACCTCACGATTCGTGAGTGGTATCTGGATGACTGCCAGGTAATCGAAATTACTGCACCGGGGTCTCCGACTGACGACCTCCTCGACGAGATCGATCGCTTGGGGACGGTTCTTCACGAGTCAGTCGACAATGCTGGCCTCCACGTCGTCACGCAATCATGCCTGTGTTCACTGGAAGACTCCATCATCGAGCGATTCGAAGCGCACAATTGCCTGTATCAGCCGCCTACAATTCATCGGCAGGGTTGGGAACACTATTCGGTGATTGCCTTCGACGAGAGCGATATTAGAGAACTTCTCCACGAGTTGGAGGCTGACCGAGACATCGAGGTACTCTCGAAGACGGCGATTACAGCACAGCGAGTCCCACACAGCATGTTGGCTCCGGTCGACCAATTGTTCGAGGACGTGACCGAACGACAGATGGCGGCGCTTCGGTTGGCATTGGAGAGCGGCTACTACGAACAGCCCCGGAAAACGTCACTCAGGGAACTCGCTGACCAGACCGCTGTCGCTCGTTCCACGTACGAGGAACATCTCCGGAAGGCGGAGAACAAAATCCTCACGAGCGCAGGTCAGTTCCTGCGACTAGTGACGGCGACGTCGACGGCAGATCCATTAGAGGTCGAAAAGACTCGCCAAGCTGAGCAAGCTGCCGACTAACCGAACGTCTTCACGTCGTCGCGACTTGGCCTGACCGACGACCGGCGAAGCACGTATGGGATTTCTGGCGTGGTATCTTTCGAGAGTGGTTCCTCGTCTAACGTTGCGTCTGGGTCGGGGTTAGAAGCGAATCCTGACTCACCCTCACCGGGGCCTATCGATTCTTCAACGTGAATATGGCGTGCCCGATCTCGTGGACGAATAGCACGGTCTCGTTACTCTGGCCGAACAACCTCGTCGCACGAGTAACACTCAGCAAATACGCCAGTAGTCCCATCTGCTTCCTCGAACTCGATCAGCGATTGATACGGCTCAATCTCCGCACCACAGTCCGGACATCGTCCGAGTATCGTCGAATCACTCGTCATAGGGGGATGGAGAGGCGCGTGTGACACAGCTTGCCTCCAATATTTCTCACGAGCGACCACTGCAAAGGTGTTTGTTCAATCCATTTGTTCATTAGTTGTGTTCATTAAGAACATTCAGTAGTGGTGTTCATTAACTTCATTCAAGATAAGATCAAAAACCAAAAATCAGTGGAGATAGTCAATGGATTACTTCGAGATACGATGAGCATCCTTTGGCTACTAACAACCGATAACTCAATCACCTGCTGACAACCGTATCGGTGTGTTCACTAGCTCTGTTCAGAAGAGACGTTCAGCAAATTTGTTCATTAGATTTGTTCAGTCCTAATATTCAGTACTGGTGTTCATTGTGTTCAGTCACTTTGTACAACCATGAATGCCAGTCAGTACATGGAGAATATACAACACAACATGATTTGATGTGGAGAAGATTCAAGATGAAGGTCATTCATGAGACAAGCATGCTTACGTATTCAACATACAGCGAGGCAGGAGGGGTCGGGAAAACGACCACTGCAGCGAACCTCGCGGTCGCACACGCTCGTGCCGGATTAAAACCACTTGTCGTGCCGCTCGACCCGCAAGATGGAGACCTCTCACGCCTCTTTGGCGTTGATGAACAACGAACAGACTCAGTTGACAACTTAGTCCGCCATATGATTCGGCGACCAAACGGAGGGTTCACTGACCTTATTCGAACAGTAGAGGGGGTCGACATTGTACCTGAGCATAATATGCTCTCAGACCTCGCCGAATTCTTACAGCGTGAAAAAGACCAAGCAGAGGCTATGGGGGAGGCGTTCGGAATGCACGCACAGTTGCTTCGTGTGCTCCGTGAGGCAGGCGTCCCCGAGAAATACGATGTTTTAATTTGCGACCCACCCGCAACTGAGGGACCGCATCTCTACAATGCAATCCACGCGACGCGGTCGTTAGTGATTCCCGTCGAACCAAGCGCCAAAGGTCGCGCAGCAGTTGAGGGCTTAGAAGCACTTGTCGCTGGTTTCGAAGAACAACTCAATATTGACGTTGGTGTCCTCGCTGCAGTTCCCACAGGATTCAAAAACACACGCGATCAGCGGACGATTCTAGACGAGATTGATTATCCAATTCCAGAGATAATCAGTGAGCGTGCATCTCTTATGGAGGGGTGCTGGATGGAACAGTGCTCTGCGTTTGAGTACGTACGTGACCACCGCTCTCGCCGTCGTGACTACGAACTCGAAACACTGGCTCAGTTCGATCGCTTGGCACGACACCTCGAAGCAGAGGTTGGCATCGAGGCACCAAACCCGCCAGAACCCGGTGACGTTGACCACGAGGTGCTCACCGTATGACTGGGATGAAGAAAGGAGCAGGCGAAGATCCGTTCGCTGACGACCAACCAGTAGATTCAACCGAACCTTCAACAGACCAGACCGAAGCCACCGAGACACCAGAGGAGACTGATACACAACAGGAACCAGATACGCAATCGTCACGGCAGCAACTCCAGATCCCGTATAAATTCCGCCGGGATGGTGTACAAGACGGTCGTGACCGAGTTCCCTTGTTCTTGCAGAAAGAGACAAAGGTCGCAGAGCGAGATGCACTCCGAGAGTTCGAAGACAGGTTTGAAGAAAACGTTTCACTGACGGACCTCCGTGAAGCGCTTGTGAAAGTTGGGTTACAGCATCTCGACGAAGCAGAGGACTGTCTCGAAGAGTGGGGATACGGGATGACGTTTGACTAGCGACTCAAGGTAACCACAGTCAGACTCGTCCAACAGACCTTATACAGCGGTTTTCCTAAGTTCTTAGCATGGTTCTCTATGGTGGCGGTCGTTCCTCCTTTTAAGTCGTACATAAATGCCTGTCCGTACTCCAAAAATGGCTCAGGAAAAACTGCTGTAAGAGAGGAGCTCTGAGAGTAGGGTATACAGAACGATGAGAAGCAGGAGAGGCACGAAACAGCCTTCAGTTCGTAATGGAGCATCCGGAGTTGTTGCTGAGAGGGCAATTAAAATCCGTGAACAATGGAAATACACCCCCTATCGGAGTGAACAGAGTGAGGGAGGGGGCATCAGAGTGTAAAGGCGAGTTCCCTCGCTACAGTAAGATGAAAGTGGGACACTAGCTGCACCCGTTCGCTTTCTCCCTGTGAATGAGAAGGTCGGAGGTCTACTTTCCAACGAGGTTAACAATTTGCTTGCGCATTCGAGGACCAATAGGAATCCCCGAACAGTGATCGTCCAGACCAACTGATTGAAGCAAAAGGCTTGGGTCGTCAAGAAGTGACAGTTGAAGATACGTCCCCTCTCGATAGCCGTCACTCGTTCGTTTCATATCAATTATTTTTAGTGTCTCGTACTCACGGAGCTGATCAGTGATGCGTTTCTGTCCAAGAACGTTCATCCCAATTGCTTCGGCAAATGCACGGTACACCTGATACATCGCAGTCGATTTAAAATGCGAACGGTTCGTGAATTCGTCCAGAGCCGCAAGTGCGGCGATTGCAATCTTAGCCTGTGTCGGACAGCCTCGAATGAGGTCTTGAATCCGAGTTACTTCGGCATCATCGTTGGCAGCTCGGACGTGCTCCCCTCGAACTTGGTCAGCATCATCATCGCGAGCAACCTCGCCAGCGAGTCGAAAGAGGTCAAGTGCACGCCGTGCGTCACCATGTTCTTGTGCGGAAAACGCTGAACACAGGGGAATAATGTCTTCTGAGAGAACCCCTGGTCGGTAGGCCTCGCGACGTCGCTTGAGAATATCCCCAAGTTGGTTTGCATCGTACGCGGGAAACACGATTTCATCAGGCGCGAACGAACTCTCTACACGGGTATCTAGCCGGTCACCATACTTGAGATCGTTACTGATGCCGATAACAGTAAGACTAGCTTCGACATCGTTCTCTTCACCTGCGCGGGAAAGTTGCATCAGAAGCTTGCTATCCTCTGCCTCTTCGGGTGAAACACTTGGGGCGTCGTCAGGTGGCGCAAGACGGTCAATTTCGTCGAGAACAACGATGACTGCGTCATAGAGTTCGTCGATGATTGTCCACAGGCGGTCATAGTAAGCACCGGTCGCGATGCCAGAGTGAGGTATTTTAACACCTGTTTTCTCGGGGTGGTTCAGTGCTTTCGCAAGGTGGATCACAGTCTGTACCTCCGAGCGACGCTGTGCACAGTCAATGATCGCGCGACCGATGCGAACGCCATTGTTCTTTCCACGTTCCTCGACCTCACGACTGACGTATCGGGTCACAAGTGTCTTCCCCGACCCGGATTTCCCGAGAAGGAGCGTTCCCTTGCCAGACCCACCAGTAATCGTTGGCTTCAGTCGACGAGCAACAGTCTCGATTTGACTGTTCCGTCCGACAATCTTGTCCTGGTCTGGAATGTGGTCGATACGGAGGAGGTCCTCATTCGCAAATATTGGGTCCTCTTCGTCAAGGACAGAAAGTGGATCATCACGAGACCCGGAGCGAGAGTAAGCAACAGCCCCATGCTCGGCGGCGTAATCGCCCAGTGTTCTCATCTGCTCCGTGCTTGAAGTCAT